>DRMS01000253.1 GCA_011322515.1 Leucothrix mucor | reverse complement strand
TTTTTAACTTCTTCGGTACTTAAGGACATAATAATTATTTTCTGTTAATGCTTTTTGGAAAGACGCAATTTAGCATAAATTGCGTGTTATTGTCTTTTTTCATTTTCTTGATTGCGAGCACTAGTTGAGGGCAACATATTGTAGCCTGTGTTTCGTATCCTCAATACAGGCTACAGAATACACAATGATTGTCCCACCTTAAATTCAAAAATATCATTTTTACTTTAAACCTTTGAGCACTTTAAAAATGAAAATAATTATTGCAAAAAGTCTACTTTTTACCAGCATGGGTCTTGTGCTGAATTTTATCTTTAAATCGATGGCGGCTAAATTGATTGAAAAAGAAGAATTAGGTCTATTTTTTACCGCCATTGATGTTTTCTCATTGACGCTTTTGTTACTGGTTGGCTTCCGTTCTTCTATGGTTGTTTGTTACTCGAAAACAAAAGATGACATTAATATCACCAATATTTTTCGTTATTTTTTATTTGTCATTGTATTTGTTTCATGGTTGCTTGTGATCCCTTATTTAAAGCATAAAATGGGAATCAATATACATTATTGGTATTTAGTGTTTCTAATGCTATCAATGGGATTGGTTGTTTATCTTGGCAATCAAATAGCGATGTATCGGCATTATAATATTATCAATAAAATCACACTAATAGAGCCGTCATTGGTGTTAGGCTGGTTTATTATTGCCTATTATGGTGTGGGTGTGCGGGGGTATCATGCTCTATTTATTTCATCGGTTATGGGGACGTTAGGTGTTGCAGCTTATATCTTTTTTGCACGAAGAAATTTAAGTAAAGAACCTGTGTTTAGGCGTATTGAAATGACCGAAGAAATGCGTAAATTTCTGAAAAATTCCATTATTTCCACACTGGAATTTGGCTCAAGCATCGTGATGATTTATTTAAGTATTATATTAATTATGCATTATTATACGCTGGATGATTTAGCCAATTTCCAAGTGGTAGTTAAAACCATTTTTGTTGCTATGATCTCGCTGTTTGTTTTCCCTATTTTTAGATTTATTTTGCCCGAACTTGCTGAATTGATTAATAGCGATAAGCATCAAGAAATCGCTAAACTAAAAAAAGAGATTTATCGATTTTCCATAGCAGTATCGATTATCTTCTTTCTAGCCGCATTGCTGTTTGCCGAGTCCTTAATTGCATGGGCATTTTCAGAAGAGTACAAACAATCCTATACCATGCTACTGCACCTTAGCCCTTTTTTCGTCTTTGTGATGCTGAATGCTTATAATATTTCCTACATAAAAGCATCAGGGAAATTCTGGTGGGCATTTTTCTTGAGAGTAAGCGGTAGCTTTATGGTTTTACTTTCATTTTATCTACTTAAACAGTTTTCAGACTCGATTATTATCGTCGCATTGAGCCTGATCTGGGGTTATGTTGGTATGTTTATTATTTCATTTTTACTAGAGCGTCGGCTTAGGAGAGCGATTGTATTATCTAGTTCAGAGAACTCTACATTCACTTCCGATAATGGCTAGTTTTATTTTTATCTAGATTTACAATTGCTGGAAAACCCAACGACCAATAATCCCACTGATTGGCTAGCGCTAAAAGGCATCGAGTCGTGGACAGTAGACTACGCTAAAATGCGTGGCTTAAGTGATCCTGATATTTATTTAGTCGGTGGTCTTGGCGTAAAGAAAGCCTTGAAAAAATCAAGCTCAAGTGTATTTGATCCTGCTCATTGCGCGCCTTTTCGCAGTTATTTAACCTTTCAACTTTGGAATAAACTCTAATGAACACCGATAATAAAGATTATACGGATATTCCTTATTTCCAAGACCTACCTAGTCACGCTAAAGTAGAACGAAACAGTATTACGCTTGCTCGCATTAAGACTCCTTTTGGTGATTTATTAGCAGGAGCGACGATCGCAGGTATTTGTTTGCTGGAATTTACTGATACGAACCGTATTGAAATGCAGTTAGAACGTTTGAAAAAAGCACAAAAAGGCAAAATTGTTTATATCAATAGTGCGTTTTTTTCATTATTGGATCAGCAACTTAATGAATATTTTGCAGGTGATCTTAGCGCGTTTTCTATTCCTTTGGATATCTATGGAACGGAGTTTCAAAAGCAAGTTTGGGATGCCTTACAAGCCATTCCCTATGGTGAAACACGCTCCTATCAAGAACAGGCAATGGCTATTGGCAATCCTAAAGCAGTACGTGCAGTGGCTAATGCCAATCGGAATAATAAAATTAGCATTATTATTCCCTGTCATCGCGTGATTGGTAAAAATGGCTCAATGACAGGTTATGGTGGCGGAATCTGGCGTAAGGAGTTTTTACTAGAGCTGGAAGCTAATAGACATTATACCGATTTACGGCTGCCAGTTTAAGGCGGGACAGTTCATGTTTCTGCTATTTACCCGTACCCTTCGACAAGCTCAGGAAGCTAGTTCCCTGAGCTTGTCGAAGGGTACGGGTTATTTGCTATGACTTTACTTGTCCCGCCTTAAGTTGGTAGCAGAAAGGACAACCGAGAGAGTAACTTTATTTCCTTTGGAGTAGCCTTAATCTGTTATTCTGCGATGTCCTTTCGATTCAGCCTGCACCACATCTGCTATATCCCTTGCAAGCTGTTTAGTTTCTAGTGGCGTATCACCTTCAACCATGACGCGTATTAATGGTTCTGTGCCTGATGCACGAAGGAGGACGCGACCACGCGTACCTAGTTGCTTTTCTGCTTTTGCAACAGCATCCTGAATAGGCTGGTTTTCATTCAGGTCAATTTTCTTTTGAATGCGTACATTAACCAATGTTTGGGGATATTTTGTCATTACTTGTCGGAGCTCATAAAGACTCTTACCGCTACTGACCATTGCATTTAAAATTTGTAGTGCCGCAATCGTACCATCACCTGTTGGAATGCGATCACGTACAATCACATGGCCCGAGCCTTCGCCACCCAGAATACCATCGTATTTGCGCAATAGCTCCATGACATAGCGGTCACCAACATTGGCGCGATGGAAATTCAAGCCCATTTTCTCAATAGCCTGTTCAAGCCCCAAATTGCTCATTAAAGTACCAACAATATGATCACCCAATGTTCCTTCCTGATGCCGATGTTGTGCGATAATAGCAATCGCTTCATCACCATCAACGACAGCACCACTATGGTCTATCATCATTAAACGATCACCATCACCATCAAGCGCAATGCCAATATCGGCACGATATTGCTTAACGCTTTTAGTGAGTAGGTCAAGTGAAGTAGCACCGCAGTTTTCATTAATATTAAGCCCATCAGGCTCATTTGCAATGGTAATAATATCAGCACCAAGCTCTTCAAAAACATGCGGGCTAACCTGATAGGTTGCACCATTAGCGCAGTCAAGCACAATGCGTAAAGACTCAAGTGAAATATCGTTAGGAATAGCACGCTTGCAAAATTCAATATAGCGTCCGCCTGCGTCATCAATGCGGATAACTCTGCCTAATTTTTCGGAGCTAACGGTTTCAAGCTTGCGCTCCAGATAATCTTCTATTTCCTCTTCAACCTCATCAGCAAGCTTTGTGCCTTCGGCAGAGAAAAATTTAACGCCATTATCCTGATACGGATTATGTGATGCACTAATTACAATACCCGCAGAGGCACGGAAGGCGCGGGTTAAATAAGAAACCGCAGGCGTTGGCATAGGACCAAGCAGACGCACATCAACACCTGCGGCGACGAGTCCTGCCTGAAGTGCCGTCTCTAGCATGTAGCCTGATATACGTGTATCTTTGCCAATAACAACCAGTGGATGCCCTTGTTTTGTTAATACTTTACCAGCTGCCCAGCCAAGTTTTAATGCAAAATCAGGTGTCATCGGTGCTTTACCTATCTCACCACGAATACCGTCAGTACCAAAGTATTTTCTGCTCATTATTGATCCCTTTTCTTTGTCTATTATTTGTTTACAGTTTATCAGTTTAGATAGAAGTCGCAATTATCAGGTGATCTTTGGTAAGCTCCGCAGAAGTGAAAGAGGCTAATTTTCTAGTTTTAAGAAAATTTCAAGTACTTAGTAGTTCTACACAGCCTAGGAACGTGCACGAAACAACTTCCCGAGCTCTAACTTGCCTTTTTATCCCAGCTTGGATGATCTCATTCGTTGCGTAGAGTAACTATGCGCTTCATGAGTTCATCCCATCTGAAATAAAAATTCTGCGTTAGAACTTCTGGACGTTATTCCGTGCACGTTCCCTACAGAATATCAAATGACGGCACGCTTTAAGTTGGTAGCTGTAAACTACAGATTTTAAATACAAAAAAAGCGCAGATAAACTGCGCTTTTGGTATTGCTAAATTTGCATGGATTTTCTAATGCAAACTGGCAGGATCGGCATCATCCACATGAGCACTTTCCTTGTCATCGTTTTCTGATTTTTTCTT
>DRMS01000252.1 GCA_011322515.1 Leucothrix mucor | reverse complement strand
TGAGGATAGTGATTACACTTATATTAGAGCTAATGCGGGAGAAA
Source organism: Leucothrix mucor (assembly GCA_011322515.1). Taxonomy (GTDB): domain Bacteria; phylum Pseudomonadota; class Gammaproteobacteria; order Thiotrichales; family Thiotrichaceae; genus JAGLBW01. The sequence goes on along the minus strand of DRMS01000252.1, from coordinate 8,569 downwards.
ATTGGCACCAGTTTGTGCGTTGGACAGTTGAGCGTAGCTATGCAGGATTAGAAAATTTATCACTGATCCCTGGCACCGTTGGCGCAGCACCGATGCAAAATATTGGTGCTTATGGTGTTGAATTAGCCGATATTTTGTATGAGCTTGAAGCAATTGAATTAGCAACAGGTCAGTGCAAAACCTTTGCCCAACAAGAGTGTTTGTTTAATTATCGGGATAGCTTGTTTAAATCGAGTGCTTTTGGTCAGTATTTAATTCAGTCCATTACGATTAAATCACCTAAAAAACCGCAGTGGAACATTAATTATGCAGGGGTTAAAGGTAGCCTTGAAGGAAAAACTATAAATGCTGAAACTATCAGCAATAGTATTATTGGATTACGCCAAAGCAAATTACCTGACCCTGCGCTTATCGGTAATGCTGGAAGCTTTTTTAAAAATCCATTGCTAAGAAAATCTAAATGGCAAGCACTTAAACAGTTGTATCCTGATTTATCGGGATACCCTCAAGCAGATGGCTCGATAAAAACCTCTGCCGCATGGTTAATTGATCAATGCGGGTGGAAAGGCAAACGACAGGGTGATGCAGGGGTTTATAAAAAACATGCATTAGTATTGGTTAATTATGGTAGTGCTAGTGGTAAAGATATAGGGAGAATAGCCAGTGATATCGTGAAATCTGTCAGTGATAAGTTTGGGATTGTACTTGAGGCAGAACCAAGGATGATTGCTTAAATTTCAAACAAGAAATGGCTTATTTATCTCAGATATTTGCACTTTTTGAACTATGCTCTCTCTAATGCTATTTTTATAGCAAATAGGAGGAAGTCCAAAAGATTCTACGCAATATTTGGTAGATTACTTATTTAAAGCTTCCTGAAAAAACTTCAAAAAGAGCATATAAAATGAAGCTACATTATTATAATGGCACTGAAAGAACCATTGAACCTCTTGATCAAGAGGTTCCTTATCCTGATGGACGTTTAATTGTCTCCCGCACAGATACTGCGGGGGTTATGACACACTTTAATCAATCTTTCATCGATATGTCTGGTTACTCAGAAGAAGAGCTGAGAGGTGAAAATCATTATATTCTTCGTCACCCAGATATGCCTGCTAGAACCTTTAAAGATTTATGGAATACGGTTCAACGAGGCGAAAAATGGGATGGCTATGTGAAAAACTTACGCAAAGATGGTCTATATTACTGGGTTCATGCCATTGTTATTCCCAATGTACGTAATGGTGAAATAGTTGGCTACACTTCTGTGCGACGAAAACCATCCAGAAAAAAAATTAATGAATGCATTCCACTTTATGCGCAAATGTTGGCAGAAGAAGGAGAGCAACGATGCCCTACGTGTTAACGGTTAGTCCAGATTTTACGCCTAAGCATATTGCAGGTTGGTATATTTTTAATACATGGTTGCAAAAACAGATCGACTTGGCTTTTCATGTTGAGCTATATAATAGCTTTAATAAGCAACGTGAAGCCATTATTAGTAATAAAATTGATCTTATTTATGCTAATCCTTATGACGCAGCAATGTTAGTACGAGAAAAAGGCTTTAAAGCCTTGGTAGCACCACTAGCAAAAGCAGATGAGGCAATTATTGCTTGCAATGCTGAGTCCAAAATTAATACGATTGAAGATTTACAGCCTGATTTAAACATTGTCACCACCGATGATCCCGATGTACACCTAATGGGAATGATGATGCTAGAACCTGCTGATCTTGATAAAGACAACACTAATATTGAGGAAGTTGATGGTTATGTGCTGGTCGCTAAAAAACTATTACAACAAAATGCTGATATTGGCTTTTTTTTAAAAGATGCTTATTATGACTTGTCACGCTTGATTAGAGATGATTTGAAAGTATTAATTTCGAGTGAAATATTTGTTATTCGCCATATTTTATTAGCAGGACCTGAGTTGCAACAATATCATCAGCAGTTACAATCTTTATTGCTGAATATGAAAGATGATGCGAAGGGTGCGAGTGTTCTTGGGGCAATGGGACTTAACGGCTGGGAAAAGCAAACTCAGGAAGATACTGAGTTTATGATTGATCTTATGGATACGCTATAAGGAAGTTTAAAGTAATGAATCTACTCAATATTGTGCCGATTTATTACTTGAAGCGTCCTAACTATTGATTCTTTAGCTTGGTAGGCTTGTTCTTTTTAAACTTTCTATAGACATTCATTTATTAAATTTCCGCACCCTTCGATTCCGCTCAGGGAGCTGTACCCTGAGCGGAATCGAAGGGTGCAATTATTTATGTGAAAAACTATAAGTAAATAAATGTCTGGAAATTTTAAGTAAACACTTTAGAATGTCGGCACGTTAAATTCGGTGTAGATAGTTACATCATCATAGATAGAGGAAACAATAAATGAAATTAATCTTATTAGGCGCACCAGGAGCGGGCAAGGGAACGGTCGCTAAATTATTAACTAAAGTTGATGGTTCAGTACAGATTTCAACGGGTGATATTTTACGTGGTGCGGTAGTAGCAGGTACTGACTTAGGTAAAGAAGCAAAAAGCTATATGGACGCGGGCGATCTTGTTCCTGATGAGTTAATCATGAATATTATGGGCGAGCGCTTACTAGAAGATGACTGCAAAAATGGCTTCCTTCTTGATGGTTTCCCTCGCACAATTCCACAAGCTGATGCGCTAAAAGAATTATTAGCAAAACTAGACATTAGATTAGATATGGCAGTTAGCTTAGATGTGCCTCGTGATGTGATCATGGATCGTTTAACGACTCGTCGCACTTGTTCAAATGGTGACTGTCAAGCAATCTACAATGTTAAAAGCATGCCTTCAAAGGTAGAAGGTATCTGTGATAAATGTGGTAGCGAAACGATTCAGCGTGCGGATGAGACAGAAGAAGCTATTGGTAATCGTCTAGAGACTTATAATGAAAAGACTGCGCCTTTAGTTGAGTATTATCTTGGCGAAGGACTTCTTTTAAATGTTAAAGCAACATCAAGTGATGTGGTGGTTGAAGAAGTAACTAAGCAGTTGAACGCTTAAATAATATTTAGATATTCCTGTGTCTTTATAGCAGGAATTTAAGTGCCCGCGCAAAAATAATCTAATAGTGTCTAGTGCCTAAAAAGTGGGACATAGCAATTTATTTTCTGAGCTTCTGTGTTGCTACTCTCGTCACATAGCTCGCTATGACTTTTTCGTACTGCTTTAAAGATCAAAAAATATCTTGCGAAAATTGTTAGATTATTTGTGCTTGGGTACTTAAGTTAGGGTTGGGATGATGATTAATTTTGTCTTAGCTTTAATGAAAAGAATAAAAAAGTAAGTTTAAACGGAACAAATATCACCGCCATAAATATCCATAATAGCTTTTAATTCTTTTAGTACTGATTGACGCTCAGAAGAATTAAGGTGTTTTAGGCTAGCAGGAGACTCCTCCTTTTCTAATTGCATAATCGTTTTTGTGACGATGATGCACCCATCATTACAAATTGATTCGATTAATAAATCTAAGTCTTCTGTATTCATTTGCATCCCATTTAAATTAGCGGCTAATTATTGCCTATATTCCAAACCAGAAATCTAGACCCTTTTCCAGAAAATCATCATATACCAAGTAGTGTGAACCATCACAGGAAAAATTCAAGCCAATAAAGCCATTGACGAGGTTTAAGGAGGCTGAACGTAAGTAGATAGTGCTGTCAGAAGTGCGTAACGCCTTAAATTGTTCGAAAATTTTCATAATACTACCTTGAGGCACAATGGCGCGTTCAAAATAGGGGTTTTTAGGATAGGCAAGGCAAATATCAGGGTCAGATAGCTCATCCATTGTTAAAATACGGTACGAGTAGGGGTCATTCACATGCCAAATGGTAGAGCGACTGCTGGAAAAGTGAATCTGACAGTGATACACGCCATGTTGTAGCATGAGTTCTTCTTGTAAGGCGAGAACATTATCAAGCTGTTCATCCATGAGACTAATTGCACGTTGCTGTGTAAATAATCCACTGCGAATAACAGGGTCACCTTTTATTTGTCGCCAGTGACGTGGCTCATCATAAAGTGCTTCGGTGCGTGGTAGTTCACGCAGATCATAATCAACTCCAAGAAAGCCAATGCGCTTACCATTCTCATTGCGAATAGCTTGTATTGCGGTAAGAGAAGGGCATTTTTTGTTGCGGCTGATATAGGCGGTAGAAAGGGTAAAGTCTTGATCAAAAACACCTCGCATATAAGGGCGCTGTGAGCGGTCACGCCCAAACTGGCTTTCATCTTTACCGTTTTTAAACATATTCGCACTGATTTGCTTACCCTTATTATCGAGTACAAATATATATTTACAGTAGGGCAGATCTTTACAAGAGTTCAATAAGTAGTCTTCCAAAGCGTTTTTGTTAGACATATGGGGTTGAATGTTCTGTACAAGTCGTGTTAAAGAAACCCCTAGCAGGTCTTTAAGCAATTCGCGCTGTCGTTTGACAGATTCACCAATAGCATTTGTTTTTTTATTAGTATTCATTATTATAATTTAGTATTTGTTTATGACAATTGCATGATTTAGAACCCAAGTTATTTAGGAAGTTTCAAGTCATTAAGTTACCCATATTGCGTAGGATTTTTGTTTTTGCTTAGGTTGTCTCAAGAAGCGTATAGCAGAGCTACGTAACGATTGAGATGGCTTAAGCAGGGATAAAAGATAGTATGCCTCGCCTTTTAGGCGCAAGCAAGCAAGCAAAGTAGGCAACTTAATTGTTTGGAACTTACTTAAATACCCATGCAAAATTTGGTTGAATTAAGGATGCTTGGGTATTTAGTTCTTAGTTCCTAGCGGTAGTTTTTCAAGGGTATAATGGTATCATTAGCCTGCTGAGGGTTCTAAGGATAATAGACGACACGGAGAAATTAAGGAGTTTAAAACAATTAAGTTACCCAAATTGCTAGTTTTTTGCCCTACTTGAGTCATCTCAATCGTTGTGTAGACTGGTTATGCAATTTTTTGAAAAAGTCAAGAATAAATAAAAATCTTACGTTAATAATTTGAAGTTTTCTAAAATAGGGTTTGAGTCGGTAAAGGGAGGGATTGTTTTAGCGGTTGCGAAATGAATTTGTTAGTCGGTGTTAGGTGCAATGCTTACATGAATAATTTATAGAAAACATCAGTTCAGGTATACTCTCCGCAAAATAACTATTCAGTGAGGAAATACCCATAGTGTCAAAAATAATCTACACCAAAACAGACGAAGCGCCCGCATTAGCAACTACTTCTTTTTTACCTATTGTGCAAGCTTTTACCCAAGTTGCCGATATTGACGTTGAAACGAAAGATATTTCCTTAGCTGGTCGAATTATTGCTAACTTCCCTGATCGTTTAACCGATGAGCAAAAAATAGGGGATGCATTGGCAGAATTAGGTGAACTAGCAAAAACACCTGATGCCAATATTATTAAACTACCGAATATCAGTGCTTCCATTTCGCAGTTAAATGTAGCCATTAAAGAATTACAAGCACATGGTTATGCTATTCCTGACTACCCCGAAAGTGCAAAAACAGAACAACAAAAAGAAATTCAAAGCCGTTATGCAAAAGTATTAGGCAGTGCAGTAAATCCTGTTTTACGTGAAGGCAATGCAGATCGGCGAGTTGCGGCACCTGTTAAAGCGTATGCACAAGCTAATCCGCATCGTATGGGAGAATGGAGTGCAGATTCAAAATCGCATGTGGCTAGTATGCAGGAGGGCGATTTTTATGCTAGCGAACAATCCGTCATGCTTACGGAAGCGGATGATGTAAAAATCCAATTGACCGATACGGATGGTAATATCACCGTGCTGAAAGCATCAACGCCCTTATTAGCAGGTGAAGTGATTGATGCATCGTGCCTGAATGTAAATGCATTACGCGCCTACTGTGAAGAAGCAATGGAAGGCGCAAAGCAGGATGATGTTCTATTATCATTGCATTTAAAAGCCACTATGATGAAAATTTCTGATCCAATCCTATTTGGTCATGTAGTGAGCGTTTATTTTAAAGAGCTGTTTAGCAAGCATAAAGCAACCTTTGCAGAATTAGGCATTAGCGCAAAGCTAGGTATGACAGACTTACATGCCAAAATTGACAACCTACCCGCAGAGCAAAAAGCAGAAATAGAGGCGGATATTAAAGCGGTTTATGCAGATCGTCCTGAGCTAGCGATGGTCGATTCAGATCACGGCATTACTAATCTACACGTTTCCAGCGATGTCATTGTTGATGCCTCTATGCCTGCCGCGATTCGCTCATCAGGCAAAATGTGGGGGGCTGATGGCAAGTTAAAAGATACCAAAGCGATGATTCCAGATCGTTGTTATGCAGGTGTTTATCAAGCAACGATTGAATTTTGTCAACAACATGGTGCCTTTGATGTAACCACAATGGGCAATGTCGCCAATGTTGGGCTAATGGCGCAAAAGGCAGAAGAATATGGTTCGCATGATAAAACCTTTGAAATAAGCGCAGCGGGTAAGGTTGAAGTCATCGATGCATCAGGCAAAACACTAATGTCACATAAGGTTGAAGCAGGTGATATTTGGCGTATGTGTCAGACTAAAGATGCAGCAATCAAAGATTGGGTGAAATTAGCTGTAAACCGCGCCCGTGCAACAGGCAATCCCACCATTTTCTGGCTAGACTCCAACCGCGCCCATGATCGTGTATTAGTGGAAAAGGTGAAACAATATCTTCCAGAATACGATACCGATGGTTTAGAACTTCAAACCATGTCGCCTATTGAAGCCACTAAACACACACTAAAGCGCATTAAAGCAGGTAAAGATACTATTTCTGTGACAGGTAATGTGCTACGTGATTATCTCACCGATTTATTCCCCATTTTAGAATTAGGAACCAGCGCAAAAATGCTCTCAATTGTACCATTGCTCGCAGGTGGTGGATTATTTGAAACAGGCGCAGGTGGTTCAGCACCCAAGCATGTACAGCAATTTGTAGCCGAAAATCATCTACGTTGGGACTCATTAGGTGAATATCTAGCATTAGGTGTATCACTAGAAGACCTCGCGACTAAAACAGATAATCTAAAAGCACAAATACTGGCAGATACACTCAGCGAAGCCACAGCAAGCTATCTTAAAAACAATAAAGCCCCTTCGCGTAAAGTCAATGAACTGGATAATCGCGGGAGTAGTTTTTATCTAGCCATGTATTGGGCGCAAGCACTAGCAGAGCAGAATCAAGATGCTGATTTAAAAACACGCTTTGAATCATTAGCGCAGCAGTTGGCAGAAAATGAAGATAAGATTGTTAATGAATTAAATGCTGTGCAAGGAAAAGAGATGGACTTAGGTGGGTATTATCAGCCTAATGAAATACTAATGGAGAAAGCAATGCGCCCTAGTGAAACCTTTAATCAGGCATTAGCGGGGATATAAAAATTTACACTTTAATGTACTCTTGTTACCCCGCGTGTTTTAGCCTTATCGGGGCCGAGCAGTAGTGGATTAAATCGGTGATTTTGTACTTTAAGGAACGTGCACGGAATAACTTCCCGAAGTTCTAACGCAGGAATTTTTATTTCAGCTTGGATGAACTCATGAGGCACATAGTTACTCTACGCAACGAATGAGATCATCCAAGCTGGGATAAAAAGGCAAGTTAGAGATCGGGAGGTTGTTTCGTGCACGTTCCTAAGTATTGTACCTTTCAATAAGCTCAGGGTACGGGTTTTGGCATGACCTTACTTGTTCTGTCTTAAGCTGATAACCCTAATACTTTAGCTTTACATAAGTAGACATCTTTCTTAATTGTAGCTCCTTCTAGCAACGTTTAAGAATTGTTTTATATTTAAGTTTTTATGAAAAGTCTTACAAATTTAAGGACAGAAGAAAAGAGACAGCTTATTAAAAATTCATAGATATTGTTTCAGATAAAGCTTTATTTATAGACATTCATTTATTAAATTTCCGCACCCTTCGACTCCGCTCAGGGATCTGTACCCTGCGCGGAGTCGAAGGGTACAATTATTTATGTGAAAAACTATAGGAAAGATGTCTAGGCTACCAATTTAAGGCGGGACCGTTAATGTTTCTGCCTATTCACCCGCATCCTTCGACAAGCTCAGGAAGCTAGTTCCCTGAGCTTATCGAAGGGTGCGGGTTGTTTGTTATGACTTTACTTGTCTCACCTTAAGTTGGTAGCCGATGTCTATTCAAGCCATTATGGTAACGAATAATCAGAAGAATTTTTCTAAAGTGCCTGACCTTCACCTTGAAAACTGGGTTAAGTCTTAAGTATTGTAGGGCAGACTGTTTTATATCCGTCTTTAATTGATCTATAATTTTGATATTTGCCGAAAGAGTGAGACAAGTAATAATTTATATTAATAACGGGGAATAAAATATGTCTGCTGTACTAAAATTTGAAACAGTTAGTTTTGAGGATTATCTTGCAGATGAGCGTGATGTGGATGTTCGTTGTGAATATATTGATGGCTATATCTATGCAATGGCGGGAGCTAGTGAAACGCATAACACTATTGCGGGAAGCTTTTATGTTGCGATTGAGAATGCCT
>DRMS01000251.1 GCA_011322515.1 Leucothrix mucor | reverse complement strand
GATAATTGGGTAATACCACCCCAAACACTGCCTTGCTGAGACTGGTAAGCTTCAATGGCAAGTGCTGAACGGATTTCAAGCGTTAAATCTTGACGACGTATAAACTTAGGTGCGCTTGGAAAGGAATATATTTTCTCAGGTGAGTGAGTTTTTTGCTATCATTGTTAAAGTGCCTCCGTATGAATTGCTATGTTCAGCTAAAAATACTCTAGTTTAGAAAAAATCAGAGTATTATTGTGCTACGGAGGCACTTTTTATTCATAAAGTGTTAACTGGGGGGTGAAGGATGCCCATTAATGATTGCTTTTCGAACGCATCTATTAATTAGACTTATTGACTCTAAAACAAGTGATGACAAAAAAGATGACCGCTTGTTTTATAATGACTAGTGGTATTGTACATATTTCATAAATAAGGTCTTATTGGTTACTCTATTTTTCTCAAGGATGAGGAGTACAGTAACACCATGTTTAACAATAATTATTCTATAGCAGAATTAGATTCTGCCTCTCGCGTTAATCAAGCAAATAAAACTATATTAGAAAAACCTGACCCTGTTGATGTAGGAGATTTTAACAAAGCAATGTCACAAGAGACTCATTGCGCTACTAAAGAGTGCGCTGACACTGTCGATAAGGCAGGTGATGTTGATGGGGATAAAAAATCAGGCGACCAAGCAGGTGGTGATCAGATGGAAAAAATCCTGATGATGTTAATAGAGCTATTAACGATGCTAACAAAAACGATGCAAGAGAACGGCGATGGTGATGCTGATGATAGCAACGTTAAAAAAGGCGCTGATTCAGTTGGAGGACCGGGTCAGAGCAACCCTACTCAGGGGGCTGGGGAAAAAGGAGGTGAAAAACCTGCTAAAGTGGAAAATGGTCATGTCGTTGCTAAAAACAATGTCGGCGCAGGGGATGGTCAAATCCCTAAGCCTACAGAGTATAAGCAATCCTTTGATCTGGGTGGCAAGCAAGTGACAATTGGGGGTGATGGTTCTGCTAGTGCGGCAGAGGTTCAGCAAACAAAAGATACGTTGACTAATCTCTATGAAAACAGCGGTAGTTTTAAACAGATGCTGGATAGCTCACCTAATGAATCATTTGAAGTATCTGTTGGTAAGCGTGACGATAATATGAGTTGGGGCAATGCAGATGGTCGTGTTTTTATGAACATCAATAATATAAAACCTGATTCTGGCGATGGGTTTGAATCATTGATGGGGCATGAGTTAGCGCATGCAGGTGTGGATATGCAACATGGGGCTGAAATGGAGCAGTTTGAACAAACCGTTGCTAAAGAGGCTTAGGAAAAGCATATAGTTTTTCAGATAAATAATTTCCAAATCCAAGGAGTTTAAACTTTAGCTTGTGGGAACCATGCAAGCTAAAGCTTGAACGCCTGCGGAAATTTAATACCTGAATGCCTATACGTTAAAAATTGACTAGCAATTTAAGACGGTTCACAAAAAAACAGATCTAAAGCATCGCTTCCATTTTCCTAAATCACATGGAAAGCGTAATAACAATCCCATCTCAAATTAACAGTCTAATAACTACCCTGCCCGATGATAAGGATGGTTTTCGGTAATCGTCCATGCACGATAAAGTTGCTCAGCAACCAGTATACGTACCAATGGGTGAGGGAAGGTTAGATTAGATAGAGACCAATGCTCATGGGCTTTGCTTAAAATATCTGACGTAAGCCCATCAGGACCGCCAATTAGTAGTGCAATATCTTGACCAGACATCATCCAGTCTTCCATTCGCGTGGCTAATTTTTCTGTACTCCAAATAGTACCTTGACCATCTAAAGCAATTATTCGGGCATTTTTAGGAATGACATTTAATAGCTTATCCGCTTCTTTTTTTTGTATTGCTTCTATATTACTGTTTTTATTTCTTTTTTCGGCAGTTATTTCTTTTAGGATCAATTTGCATTTTGTGGGCATACGATGCGCATATTCCTCATAACCTTTACTCACCCATTGCGGCATTTTCACTCCTACTGCCAATAAGTAAAGTCGCATTTAAGCAGTCTCAAAATCAACTACATCATCATTTTGCCATAGTCTTTCTAACTGATAGAAATCCCTGACATCAGGTAGCATGATATGCACAACAACATCACCTAAATCGACTAATGCCCACTGCCCTTCATTGGCACCTTCTAGACCAAAGGGTTCTACGCCCACTTTTTTAGCATCTGCATTAAGAGAGACTGCTAATGCTTTGACATGCCGCGTCGAAGTACCTGTTGCAAAGACCATCACATCATTCATTGATGATTTATCTGTCACATCAATAGTAATAATATTTTCGGCTTTCATTGCATCTAATGCATTGTGACAAAGCTCAACGAGTTGTTTTAATTCCATAGGTTATATATTCTTAAAGGCTGTAAAAATGCCTGATTATATCTTGTCTGGAAGAGAAAGCCCAAGGAAGTTCTAAGTAAACTTAGCCACCATCCTGCCTGCCCTTTTACTCCTGCTTAAATCACCTCAATCGTTGCCTAGCCTGTATATACATCTCGTGAGATAAAATGAGCAGAAATAAAAATCCTGCGGTAAGTTTTGGATATTATTAAATCCTCAGGGACTTTAAAAAAATCAAGTTATGCTATTGAATAGCCATTTTTTCTGGTTGGATTATCTTTAGAGGAGCATTGTTATTTTACGCAACGAGTGAGATAATTCAATCAGGGATAAAAGGGCAAGCAAGAGGGGCTTTATTTTTTTATAGCTCCTAAGTCCTAAGGAAGTTCCAAGCAATAATTTTACCCATCTTACTTGCCCTTTTGCTTGAATCATCTCAATTTGCGTAGAGCAACTATGCGCCTCTTGAGATGCTCCAATCAGGAGCAAAAAATCAGCGCAATATAGGTAAAGTAAATTTATTACTTGAAACTTCCTAACCACTTAAGACCGCATGACGCTCAAGATCAATAATATTTGCGATTTCATAATGCTTACTAGGTTCACTGTCGCTATTACGGCAATAAAGTTGGCGTGTATAAATATAATCCGCAACTTCGATTGGCATTAAATATCGCGCACTAAGTCCTTCTAATAGTTGACGGCGTATATCCGTTGCCGAAATAGCTAATTGCGTGACTTCAATAAACATAATCTTACCTGCACTATGCTCTTGAAGCTCTTCAACAGACTCAACAATGCGCCCTTTTGCCCAAGACTCTATTTGAGGAATTTTATGACCTGGGCGACAAGAAACAACAATATTTGCCATTTTCAAAATTTCTCGCCAATTTTTCCAGCGATTAAAGCCCAAAAAAGCATCAGCTCCTAGCATTAAAATTAAAGACTCATCATATTCTTCAATCAAGGATTTCAATGTATCCACCGAATATGACGCACCATTACCTCGACGTAACTCACGGTCATCCAAGTGAAATTGCGGTGTATTTTCAACCGCCATTTCAACCATTTTCAATCTATCTTCCGCACTTGCCATCGGTTGCGGTCGGTGTGGGGGAACACGGCACGGTATAAAACGCACTTGTGATAAAGATAAACGCTCGCAAACTTCTAATGCGGGTCGTAAATGACCAAAGTGGATAGGGTCAAAAGTACCTCCCATAATTCCAATCATAATATTCTCGCTTTTATTATAGGCACTTATTAACGAAAAGCTGAAAAACAAATCAAGAGATGTTTGTCTTGCTTAAGAGCGCGTACGAAACAACTTCCCAGTCTCTAACTCTAACCTGCTCCAAAGGAAAGCATGGCAACCTTTTTATCTCAGCTTAAATGATCTCATTGCATTGCGTAAAATGACTATGTGCCTCATGAGCTCATCTAAGTTGAAATAAAATTCTGCGCTAGAACTTTGGGGGTGTTATTAAATTCTCATTCCTTAATCAGCCAGTTTCCTAGCGGTAATTTGTTAATAAGTTTCGAGTTTAGTTACTCTCGATTATTATTGCCTTATATGTCCATCGCCAAAAACCACGTACTTCATTGAGGTTAAACCTTCTAACCCCACGGGACCACGTGCATGTAATTTATCGGTACTGATACCAATCTCGGCCCCAAGCCCATACTCAAATCCATCTGCAAAACGTGTGGATGCATTCACCATTACTGAGCTGGAATCCACTTCTCTTAAAAATCTTCGTGCCTTAGTATAATCCTGAGTAATAATACTATCAGTGTGTTGCGAGCTGTAAATATTTATATGCTCAATGGCATCATCAAGCCCCTCAACGACCTTAATTGATAAAATTGCGGCAAGATATTCTTCTCCCCAGTCCTCTTCTGTTACGGGAGTGCAGTTCGTAATGATTTGTTTCGTTTTTTCGCAACCACGTAGCTCAACACCTTTTGCATTATATTTATCAGCTAAGAGGGGTAATACTTTATCGGCAATAGACGTTGCAACCAACAAGGTTTCCATTGCATTACAAACCCCATAACGCTGTGTTTTTGCGTTATAAGCAACTGCAATCGCTTTGTTCAAATCTGCATTATCGTCAATATAGACGTGACAAATACCATCTAAATGCTTAATCACAGGAATCCGTGATTCCTTTGTAACCCTTTCAATCAAGCCTTTACCACCACGCGGGATAATGACATCAACCGAATCATCTAAGCGCAATAACTCACCCACTGCGGCACGGTCAGTGGTTTCAATAACCTGTACACTATCAGCAGGCAACCCTGCTTTTAATAAGCCGTCTTGAATACAAGTAGCAATGGCACGATTAGAATGAATCGCTTCTGAACCCCCACGTAGAATCGTTGCATTACCAGATTTTAAACATAATGCCGCCGCATCCACAGTGACATTAGGGCGAGATTCATAAATAATTCCAATCACACCGAGTGGTACACGCATTTGACCAACCTGAATTCCCGACGGACGGTAGTCCATATTGGTAATTGAACCGATAGGATCAGGCAAAGTTGCTATTTGACGCAGACCTTCTGCCATATTTTCAATACCATCATTAGTAAGCGCCAAACGGTCTAATAATGCGGGGCTTAAGCCTTTTTTCGCACCTGCTTCCAAGTCTTTTTTATTGTCAGCTTGGAGTCCTTCTTTCCTCTCAAGAATCAGCTCGGCGATAGCATTTAAGGCATTGTTTTTAATCGCTGTTTCTGCGGCTGATAAAAGGCTAGAAGCGGCGCGTGCCTTGCGACCAATTTGTTGCATATATTGCTTAATATCAGTGATTTCTTTATTTATACTCATAAGTTTTATAATTCATAAAAATGTTAGTTATTTAAACACCTTATACGCTAAATAACCGCTACATGTTAACAGTATAGAAGGTATTTTTATATTTTCAGGTATATCTGCCAGAAGGGATAATCAGTATTAACTATGGTGCTATTTAAGTGTGTTTATAAGATAGGATTTAGCTGAATTCCAGACAGTAAAAGCGACAGCTCCAGCATGCCAGCCCAAACTCTTCCCACGCCCTTATTTCCCTCTTCACTTAAACCTTTTGAAAG
>DRMS01000250.1 GCA_011322515.1 Leucothrix mucor | reverse complement strand
ATTGCGGCAATTAGTATTTTAGGAGAGCCATTTTCGATGATTTATCTACTTGGTATGGGGCTGATTATAGTGGGTGTTTATTTGCTTTCTAAACAGAATTAAGGGCTACCAATTTAACATGGGACAGTTGCTTGGCTGGAATGGTAGGTCGGGTTAGATTTTTTTTGCTTGCAAAAAAACGTAACCCGACAAGCATTGTGCAACTTGCTGGGTATTGCATCGGGTTACGTTACCTCGCTACGCTTGATAAGCTAACCCGACCTACGCAGGATTTGTCCCGCCTTAAATTGGTAGCCGAATTAAGAATAGGAATGAGCAACCTAACAAGTGTAGACTCTAACTAAAAACTATTAATAGCTTTTACAAGATGTCTTATAAGGGTTTTTCTTTGTGTCATAAACACCCCAACGATACTCTAAAGGTGCATTGGGGTTAGAAACCAATTTTCCTGCCAGTAGGTTATGCCTAAGCTCGCGTAATGGCATAAAGTATTTTTCTCCTAAACTCATCTGCACCATGCAAAAATTATTTAGCTCTTTCGCTTCTGCTGGTTTAGGACGATTTTTTGAAAATAATATCCGTGCCCAACGCTGTGGCTGTGTATTTGGAGCATAGCGTGAGACTTTCTTAAAGTGCCCATCAACGGCATTAAAAAATGCTTTTAAACGACGATCCCTTGAAGGTGTTGAGTAAGCATCGTATTCAGTACGGTTCATACATTTACGCCCTTTTTTGCGTATTTTTTGCAAATGCCATAGTGCATCATAAATATACACACTGCGATCATTTGCGTACATGCAAAGCGCAATCAATAAACGTAACGTTTTTTCATCAGGCTTCTCGGGTCGTTTACCTAATGCGCTAGCAATAATATCAGTGAAACGCACGTAATTATATTTAACAGCGGCAGCAATTTTATATTGCTCCAAACTATATCCTGGCTGTTTTTTCTGTGATTTTTTTATATTCTGTGGCTGAATAAAGCGACGATAACCATCCCTAAAGTGTTTTGTATCTTCTGGTACATAAAATGGGAATGATTCAATTCTATCTAAAAATCTAGGTGCTTTGGGGGTTGTTGATGACATCACTTCTGCGACACCTGATATCGTCACATTGACAATTTGATAAGAATGAACACCTGGCGCGGCATATATATCGCCTGGTTTAATTTGGTTTAGTGCGATGGGGTACGTATCAATTCCTAGTGTTTTTGTGCTTGTCATATCAGCAACATAGTCTAAAAAGTTACGCACACGCTTCGCTTCTGGCAAACGATCCCAACGGCGCATGGAATTACTGATATATCTTTTGCTACGTTTATTTCGCTTACCTCGTTTCTTTTTTCCATGAATATTATGAATCACAAAAGGTAGTTTGTGCTCATAAGAAAAGATAAGTCGCATGGCATAAACAGCATCAGCACAGTCATGTGAGTACTTATAATAAATAGGTTTCTTCTTATCCATGAAGAAGTCTTCGGTCCAGTTTTTCTTTACCCATGCGCGGTAAGTATTTTCCCACTGCTCATTCCACTGATTTTTTGCTTTCCAGATTGCGGCATTAGCAGGATTAAGGGACGTTAGTAATATCAAAGCTATACAACTGATGGTGTAGCGAAAGAAATATTTCTTCATAAAAGACTCTGTTAGATGACAATTTATAAGAATAAATTTATTATTTATAGCTTAATTTTATAAAATCGTAAGAGATACAGCAAATTATTAGGACAAATTAATCGGCTACCAACTTAAGGCGGGACAAGTAAAGTCATAGCAAACAACCCGCACCCTTCGACAAGCTCAGGGAACTAGCTTCCTGAGCTTGTCGAAGGGTGCGGGTGAATAGCAGAAACATTAACTGTCCCATCTTAAACTGGTAGCCAATTAATCGTCTATAGACATTCACATATTAAATTTCCGCAGGGGCAAGCTTTAGCTCCTTGGGTTTGGAAATTACTGATCTGAAAAACTATACCTAGATCTTATCAATATTCAAGTATGGCTTGTTCTATATAAGTGAATATTTGTAGGATCTAGATTTTGTCTATACGTACAAAAAAAAAGGGCAGATGCTAAAACATCCAACCCCTTTTTTATTCCTGAAATAATTCAGGAAAATCGCTTACTAAAAAACTAGCTATTAACGACGATTCTGCATAAAGCGCTGTAAAGCACCGCGTGTACCAGAACCAACGATTCCGTCGATAGGTCCTTTGTAGTAGCCTTTAGCTTTCAACTTACGTTGTAATGCATAAACATCAACTGGGGGTTTTGGAGTCATCTTAGGAAGATGAATACGACCAGTCGGTTTTTTACAACTGTAGGTATGGCTATGATTCTTATTGTTCATTCTATGATTATGACGATAGGAATCAGTACAACCAGGGATCGCGCGATGAACGTGACCAGATTGTGGTCTTACCGTACTACGTCTACCACCACAGCTATACTTATGTGAATGTCTACTATTCTTAAACTTATGCGTATGTCTTATTGACTTAGTACAACGGTTTGCCGCATGTCCATGAGTCCACTTATTGCGATGAACTACACGACCACCGCCACCGCCACAAGCATACTTGTGAGAATGTCGGCTGTTCTTGAACTTATGCGCATGTCTAATTGACTTAGTACAGCGGTTTGCTGGATGACCATGTAGCCACTTATTGTAACGCACTGGTGGGCGCACTGGTGGGCGCACTGGTGGGCGTACTTTACGACAACCATACTTATGAGAATGTCTTGCTGAGTTGAACTTATGAGTATGACGGAATGACTTAGTACATCCAGGAACGGCACGATGTGTATGTGTATATCTTGAACCACCTGAACGAGGAGGCTTCT
>DRMS01000249.1 GCA_011322515.1 Leucothrix mucor | reverse complement strand
TGGGCTTTATAATAATACAATCTGCACTCTGTGGTTGTTGATCCACTCCTGTAAGATCAAAGACGCTATCCATATAACGCGAGAGTAACAGTGGATTGGCTGAAAAATTGACTTCTTCAATCACCTCTTCAGCATATTCCTTATGGCAAGAATTCAATTCTAATAAACGATCTCTACCTTGTTGCATGGACTCTAGCGCATCTTCACGCAGTATTTTAGTCCGCTCTATTAAATCAGTAAATGTTTGCTCGGTTAGCAACTCATCATTATTGGCTATTAAACCTTCAATTAAATCCTGTTGCACTTGCTCAAAAATACTATGACCAACAGAACAGACATGCAAAAAGGCATTGAGACCTGTGTTATACCACTCGACTAAACGCGCCTGTGCGCCTGTTTCAAAATACGGTATATGTAGTTGAATGGTTTCTGTTTGACCAATCCTATCGAGTCGTCCAATGCGCTGCTCTAGCAAATCAGGGTTTAAAGGTAAATCAAATAAAATCAGGTGATGTGCAAATTGGAAGTTTCTGCCTTCACTACCAATCTCAGAACAAATAAGGATATTTGCACCGTCTTCATGATCTGCAAAATAGGCGGCAGCACGGTCACGCTCAATAATATTTAGATCCTCATGGAAGACCGCCGCTCGTGAGCTTGTGTTTAATTTGACATAATATTCCAGTGCCAAGACTGTTTCTGCGTAGGCACAAATTAACAGCACTTTTTCATCCCAATGTGACTCCAACCAATCCGCCAGCCATGTAACACGCGGATCAAATTCTAACCATGCATCATTGAGTGAGTGCAGTATTTCTGGATGTAGTTTTTCATTGAGTAAATTAGCATCTGCTGATTCTGTGTTTTCTTGATATTCTTGCGGTAAGGCAAGTGGATAGGTATGTAGATTTCTTTTAGGAAAACCAGCCACCGCATCACGCGTATTACGAAATAATACGCGCCCTGTGCCATGACGATCCAATAAACTTTGAATTAAATGCTCAACACTGGCTTCTGCATCCTCAGCATGTTCAAACTCTGCAATGACTTTTTCACCCAAATAAGTTTCCAGCTCAGTTAAAAGCCCTGCATCTTGCTGTGCTTTTTGTGGGTCATCGAGTAGTGCCTGTACTAATTCATTCACAGGACGATAGTGATCTTGCTCTTCTTGAAAGGTCTTTAAGTCATAAAAACGATTAGGATCTAATAAGCGTAAACGTGCAAAATGACTTTCAATACCAAGTTGCTCTGGGGTTGCGGTGAGCAGTAATAAACCAGGAATATGTTGCGCTAGCGTATCAATACAGTGATATTCTGCGCTGATGTCATCTTCACTCCACGTTAAATGATGCGCTTCATCGACAATCATTAAATCCCATTTAGCCTTTTTTGCTTGCTTTAAACGTTGTGGATTTTCAGTTAAAAAGGACAGGCTACACAGGGCGAGTTGTGCGGATTCAAAGGGATTTATTTCTTCTGCTTCTTCTATAGTCTGACAGCGATCCTCATCAAGAATACTGAAGTGTAGATTAAAGCGCCGTATCATTTCCACCAGCCATTGATGGATTAAACTTTCTGGCACCACAATCAAAACGCGCTTTACTCGCTCGGTTAATAATTGTTGATGCAAAATCAAACCTGCTTCAATGGTTTTTCCCAAACCCACTTCATCCGCCAGTAATACCCGTGGCGCATGACGCAAAGCAACTTGATGGGCGATATAAAATTGATGTGGTAATAATTGAACCCGTGGACCTGATAATCCATAGGTGTCAGAGGATTGTTGGCGATGTTGGTGCTCTAGGGTTTCTACGCGGAGGCGGAAATAACTGTCCTTATCAATCTGCCCTGCAAATAGACGGTCGTGAGGATGACTAAATTGGGCAAAGCTGTCTAGCTCTAGTTCATGAACATGGGTTTCTTTCCCCTCCTCATCGATGCCTCGATAAACAATACAACCATTATGCTCAAGGCACTCAAGGACGGTAATCATTATGCCTGATTCTGTTTTTATTTTTTCATCAACAGGGTATTCAACACGACTGAGCGGGGCGCTATCTAACGCATAAACACGCGTCTCGTCTGCGGCTGGAAAGACAAAGGTGATATGGCGACCTTCTATTTTTTCAACAAAACCTAGACCTAATTCGGATTCTGTATTGCTAATCCAACGTTGTCCACGATGAAACTCCCTGTTCATAAACGCCTTCCCTTTTGGGTCGCCTAAACTGACTGAAGATGACCACTTTAAAAAAGGCGTTAAATTAGCAGATTTAACTGGAAGTTCAAAGTAACAAATCTACTTCTCTAAGAGTGTGAGAGCACGCTACACTTATCCCTCTCCTTAATGCAACACTAAATGCTATCTATCTGGTTAAGGCTACTTCAACTAGTGCGAATAAATGAGGTTTAGTCAGATGTTCCTTAAATAGAATATTTTTCTCTTTTAAATGATGATAGTCAGTAATTACAATGATGCTCACCTATAAAAATATGATTATTGGTATTCGGCTCTGTTGATATTTAATGATTCCCTCCTCTTTTTGTCGCTTTTTCCTTCTCTCTGCGTTAAAAAAGAACCGCGTAGCCCTGCTGTTCGCTTATTTTTTATTCCTGATTGGAACATCTCAATAGGGGTATAGTCGCTCTACGCAACGATTGAGATGATTCAAACAGAGATAAAAGGGCTACCAATTTAACATGGGACAGTTGCTTGGCTGGAATTGTAGGTCGGGTTAGATTTTTTTGCTTGCAAAAAAACGTAACCCGACAAGCATTGTTCAACTTGCTGGGTATTGCGTCGGGTTACGTTACCTCGCTACGCTTGATAAGCTAACCCGACCTATGCAGGATTTGTCCCGCCTTAAATTGGTAGCCCAACTTTTCAAAGGAGTGAAAGCTTCAGCTTTTCAGTCACAATACTTTGGACAGTCTTTAAAAACTAGATATATTTGTCTTTTAAGTTGTTGGTATTAAATTAATTTATATTTTTTTCATCAGAAATAAACCCCATGCCCACTCATTAAGAGCCTTGCCTTTCATTGAATAGATTAAATAAAAAATTTTCCTCTAGCTTAATTTTAGTAGCAATCAGCCTACTCGCTTGGCTATTCTACTTTTCTCTTCCACAGCCACTTTTTAACACCCCGTTGTCTAGTATTCTCCTCAGTAAAGAAGGGCGCTTACTGGGCGCACATATTTCAAGCGATGAGCAATGGCGCTTTCCTCCCTTAAAAAAAACGCCGCATAAATTTGCCACTGCGATTATTGCTTTTGAGGATAAGCGTTTTTATCAGCATATTGGGGTTGACCCTTTAGCGATAGCGCGCGCTTTTTATCTCAATATAAAACAAGGACGTATTGTTAGTGGTGGTAGTACCTTATCGATGCAGGTGATACGCCTCGCAGAGCATAATCCTACGCGTACTATATGGCAGAAATTTAAAGAGTTATTTAAAGCCATTAGGCTAGAGATTGGTTATAGCAAGGAAGAAATTTTGGCACTCTATGCCAGTCACGCACCTTTTGGTGGTAATGTGGTGGGGTTGGAAGCGGCTTCATGGCGTTATTTTGGACGCAAACCAGAGCAACTTTCATGGGCTGAAAGCGCCATGCTTGCGGTATTACCCAATAGCCCCTCACTAATTCATTTGGGGCGACATCGACAAAAATTGCTGGATAAGCGTAATCGTCTATTAAAAAAGCTCTATCAGCAAAAGACGCTGCCTAAACTGGAGTATGATCTGGCAATAATTGAGCCTCTGCCCAATAAACCACCCAGTTTACCGCGCTTAACACCGCATTTATTAGATACCTTAACGCTTAAATATCCGCAACAACAGCGTTTTAAAACCACCATTAATGCCATTTTTCAACAGCGTATTAATCAGGTTGCCAAGCATCATAGTGAAATATTAGCGTTAAGTGCCGTGCATAATTTAGCGATTTTGGTGATTGATAATCAGAGTTTTGAAGTGCTTGCCTATATGGGGAATGCACGGGTTAAAAAGGCGGATAAATATGGACAGGCGATTGATTTAATTCAGCGTCCGCGCAGTACAGGCAGTACACTAAAGCCCTTTTTATTTGCGGCGATGATTGAGCAAGGGCAGATATTACCCGAAACATTAATTGCCGATACACCTGTGCGCTATTCAGGCTATCAACCTAGGAATTTTAATCGTCAGTTTCAAGGGGCTATCAAAGCTAAACAAGCATTGGCGCGCTCATTAAATATCCCTGCGGTGAATTTATTAAGTCAACATGGGGTAGAAAGTTTTCTGGGATTTTTACGCCAAATGGGGATGACCACTTTACATCGTAAATCACGCGATTATGGTTTGCCTTTGATTTTGGGCGGAGCAGAAACAACGCTGTGGGAGTTAACCAGTCTTTACGCTAATTTAGCTCATATTGCACAACAACATCAACCCAGTAATTACCATCATCCCACTGTTCTACAAGGCGCAGAGACGAAGACCACTAAGCGCAGTGAAATCTCTCCTGCTAGTGCATGGATGACACTGCAGGCGTTATTAGATGTGACTCGCCCAGATGAATCGGGCTACTGGCGTAATTTTAGCAGTAGTCATAAAGTTGCATGGAAAACAGGCACTAGCTTTGGGCATCGGGATGCATGGGCGATTGGAACTACACCGCGTTATAGTGTCGGTGTGTGGGTTGGTAATGCAGCAGGAGAAGGACGACAGGAATTAACAGGGCTAAAAGCGGCTGCACCGATTTTATTTGATGTTTTTAATCGCCTATCCTTAAAAAATGATTGGTTTGAAAAGCCATTAGGACAGATGAAGAAAATACAAATCTGCCAAGATGATGGTTTTTTGGCTAATGCCAACTGTAAAGCAACACCTTATTGGATACCCAAAAACAGCCATTTTGATCAAATCAGCCCTTACCATCAGCGCATTCATGTGGTTGAGGTCGATGGTAAGCTCAAGCGTGTCCATAGCCAGTGCGAATCGGTTAGTAAAATGCAACACCTTTCATGGTTTGTGCTACCTCCTGATCAAGCGTTTTATTATCAACAAAGCCATGCAAATTATAAACCGCTACCCGAATGGCGAGAGGATTGTAAAACACTAGATGGCAACACTGACAATAACCCGATTAGCCTCATCTACCCACGTAGCAATACACAAATTTATATCCCGACTGACTTAACAGGTGAGCGCAGTAAAGTTGTTTTTAAAGCCATTCATCGTGAAACAGAACAGCAGATTTATTGGCATATTGATCATCAATTTATTGGTACAACACAGTTATTTCACCAAAAAGCCGTGTATTTAAAGGCGGGTAAACATACCTTGGTATTAGTGGATGAAGCTGGGAATCGCGTTGAGCAGACGTTTGTGATTTTGCAAAAGTGATTTTTACAGCAAAATAGCGGATACTTAGGAACGAGCGCGGAATAACTTCCCGAAGTTCTAACGCAGAATTTTTATTTCAGATTGGGTGAACTCATGAGGCGCATAGTCACTCTACGTAACGAATGAGATCATCCCAAGCTGGGATAAAAAGGCAAGTTAGAGATCGGGAAGTTGTTTCGTGCCCGTTCCTAAAGCTTTCACTCCTGATTAGCCGTATTTCTTCTCAAACTCTGCCATAAATTCGATCAGCGC
>DRMS01000248.1 GCA_011322515.1 Leucothrix mucor | reverse complement strand
TCTGCTTTCCATGTTGCCAGATCTTGCAGAATATCCATTAGCACTTAATGTCAGCGATAGTGCGTCTACTGAAGTTGTGGAAATATTTACTTCATCAGAAAAGGCGGGCAAAGGGCGTGATGGTATTTATATTGAGATGGCAAATCAGTTTAATCAACTAGGCAAGAAAACATCAGCAGGCAAACGTGCGGTTATTAACGTGCGTAAAATAGCATCGGGTTTAGGCGCACAGTTTATGTTAGCACATCAGTATATTCCTGATGCGTATTCCCCTAGTAACTTCTTATGGGCAGATATGCTGAATGCGAATGGTATTAAAACAGAAACCATTGCTGAAAAAACCGCTCCCAATACCGCAGGCATTGTGGTTAAAAAATCCAAGCTGGATCAAATAACCACTAATGGCAAGCTGGATATTGGCAAATTACTCACCAATGTCAGCGCTGGATCATTTGCAATGGGCTACACCAACCCCTATCAATCCAGCACAGGGCTTAACTTCTTGCTCACTATTCTTAATTCATTTGCCCAAGGTGATGAATCACAAATGCTATCACCTGATGTTGCTAGTGCCTTTGAAGCCTTTCAAACAGGTGTACCCTTTGTCGCACAAAACACCCTGCAAATGCGCGATGCAACGCTCGGTAGCGGTGTGCTAGATGCCTTCGTGATGGAGTATCAATCATGGATAAATGTTAGCGGCATGAATGACTACCAATTTATTCCCTTTGGTGTGCGCCATGATAGCCCACTCTATGCCACCCCAGAAGCAGATAAAAGCGAACGTGAAGTCTTAAAAATGTTCAATAGCTTTATGCAATCACAAAAAACCAAGTTAAGTGATTATGGTTTTTATCGTAAAAAAACATCTCATAAAAATGCGTATACCTTAAAAGATAAATCATTGATAGGACAAGCACAAAAATTATGGAAGCAGAAAAAATCAGGTGGCAGACCTGTTGCCGCATTCTTTGTTGCCGACACCTCAGGCTCTATGGAGGGTTCGCGAATTAAAAACCTGAAAAAAGCATTGATTGAATCCTCCGATTTAATCAGCACTAACAATGCCATAGGCTTAGTGACCTACAATGATCGCGTCAATGTTGACCTCTTTATCAAACCATTTAATTTACAGCAAAAAGCGTTGTTTATCGGCGCAGTAGAGCGCCTCTATGCAGGTGGGAAAACAGCCACTAATGATGCCGTATTAGTCGCAGTGGATCGTCTGAATGAATTTGAAAAGACCCATCCAGGCTATAAAAAAGTGATCTTTGTATTATCTGATGGCGAAACCAACCGTGGTCAAAGTTTTGATGATGTTAAATCTGCACTGGAATGGTCAGGCATCCCTATTCACACTATTGCCTATGAACTAAGCTCTGAGCATTTAAAACAAATGGCAGCATTAGCAGAAGGCGCTTATATTAAATCTAGTGCCAGCTCAGCCTCCTATCGCATTGGTAATTTATTAAATTCTGAAATGTAAGCACAGAAACACTATGAAAACCCTTAAAATATTTTCCATCTTTATTCTTATCCACGCAGTCGCATGGGGTGCAACACATAATTATCTCAGTAAAAATACTACCGAGATACTGCTAGTTGTGGATACATCCTACGCCATGAAGCCCAAATTTTCAGCAATGAAACAGTGGATTATTGATCTAGAAAATAGCTCGCATTATAAAAAAATAACCGTCGGCACAGACAAGGCGTTATTAGGCGATCTCGCACAATTAAAATCTAAAGATATAATTTTTCGCACCGCCTTTGGACGCATGAATAGTGATAATTTGAATCGCTACACAGGAAGCAATGCTAAAAAGAAAATATTGCTGTCTGATGGCGCTATTCAGCCTGAGGGTTGGAAGGTTGTGAACTTTTGATAACTCATCCTCTCTTTACCGTTTAATATTTATCTTATTATCTCGCCGATGTCGTTAGTCAACGGCAGGCAAAATCACACCACAAACACCTCGCCTAACGGTGCTAGTACGGGAAAAGACAAATATTTCACTCCTTTTCTAGCTTCCTTGAATGATGAAAAAAAGTGAAAACTACTTTTTCATTTGGCGAAGGATGTCCAATTTATTCTCTAAAATTCTTTAAAGAAACTTCCCGAAACTTGCGGTATGATGCGCCTCTTCTTTTCTATGTATGACTATTTTCAGGAGTGACTGACAGTGTTTTCAAACGACATGACTATTTCGGGCTATGATGATGAATTATTTAACGCAATCTCAGCAGAGGTGCAACGTCAGGAGGATCATATTGAGTTAATCGCTTCTGAAAATTACACCAGCCCACGGGTAATGGAAGCCCAAGGTTCAGTACTAACCAATAAATACGCAGAAGGTTATCCTGGTAAGCGTTATTACGGTGGCTGTGAATATGTTGATATGGCTGAGCAATTGGCAATTGATCGCGTAAAAGAGCTATTTAGTGCAGACTATGCCAATGTACAGCCGCATTCAGGCTCATCAGCTAACTTAGCAGTTTATATGGCGCTATTACAGCCAGGTGATACCGTTTTAGGTATGAGCCTTTCCGATGGCGGTCACTTAACCCACGGGTCACATGTTAGCTTTTCAGGCAAGGTTTATAATGCCGTGCAGTACGGTTTGAATAATGATACAGGTGAAATAGACTATGCACAGGTTGAAGCACTTGCGCGTGAGCATAAACCCAAAATGATTGTAGCTGGTTTCTCTGCTTATTCCCGTGTCGTTGATTGGCAAAAATTCCGCGATATTGCCGATGAAGTCGGCGCTTATTTATTTGTTGATATGGCACATGTTGCTGGTCTAATCGCGGCAGGTGTTTACCCATCGCCTGTTGCCATTGCTGATGTAACTACCTCAACTACACATAAGACCTTACGCGGCCCTCGCGGTGGCATTATCTTAGCAAAAGCCAATGCTGAGATTGAAAAGAAGCTAAATTCAGTGGTCTTTCCTGGTACACAAGGCGGTCCTTTAATGCATATTATTGCAGCAAAAGCGGTTTCCTTTAAAGAAGCAATGGAACCTGAGTATAAAATATATCAGCAACAGGTTGTGGTAAATGCGCAAGCAATGGCAAATACGATGATTGAACGCGGTTATAATATTGTCTCTGGCGGAACGGATAATCACTTATTCTTGCTGGATTTAATCGACAAAGGCTTAACGGGTAAGCAAGCCGATGCAGCGCTAGGCAATGCGCATATTACGGTCAATAAAAACTCTGTACCAAATGATCCGCAATCTCCTTTTGTCACCAGTGGTCTAAGAATAGGCTCTCCTGCAATTACAACACGCGGCTTTACAGAAGAAGACTCAATCGCACTTGCAGGCTGGATCTGTGACATTCTTGATGATATTGAAAATAAAGAGGTAAGTGCAACGATTAAAGCGAACGTAGCCAAGATTTGCGCACGTCTGCCTGTTTATAAAAATTAAGCTATTTTAAGGATCGAGCACGGAATAACCCAAAGCTCTAACGCAAAATTTTTATTTCAGATTGGATGAACTCATAAGGGCATAGTCTCTCTACACAATGATTGATAGGATTCAAGCAGGGGAAAAGGGAAAGTAAGATGAGTAGAATCATTGCTTGGAACTTCCTCAGTCTAAGGAGGTACTTGCAAAACTATCTAGTTAGGAAGTTCCAAGTAATGAATTTACCTCTATTACGCTGATTTTTTGTTCCTGATTGGAGCATCTCAAGAAGCGCATAGCTGCTCTACGCAACGATTGAGATGATTCAAGCAGGAGCAAAAGGACAAGTAAGATGGGTAAAATCATTGCTTGAAACTTCCTTATAAGTAGAAGGACATAATAAATCTAGCATCTGGCTTGTTTATTTTGTTAAATTTATTATGAACCTCCTACCTAGCAAAATTACTGCATAGAGCATCTTAAAGCGCTCTATGTAAATGCGGCATGTAGAAATGCTTAATTTTCGCCTAAGGATAGATATAATTTACAGTGGTATAAGACCTACATTTTGTGGTAAATTCACTACTTCCATCGCCATTACTTAAAGGTTCACCACAATGCACTGTCCATTTTGCGGCGCAAAAACAACACGCGTCATAGATTCCCGATTAGCATCAGACGGAGATCAGGTGCGACGACGACGCAGTTGCCCATCCTGTAATGAACGCTTTACCACCTATGAAAATGCTGAATTTACTATGCCAATCGTCAAAAAATCGGATCATATTAAAGAACCATTCAGCGATTACAAATTACGTGGTGGCATGCTACGCGCCTTAGAAAAACGTCCTGTTAGTAATGATGCTATAAACTCCTCAATTATCGGCATTAAGAAAAAAATCCTTAGTAGTGGGAAAAAAGAAGTCAAATCAAACTGGATAGGTGAGCGGGTAATGGACGCACTACGTGAGCTAGATGACGTAGCCTATATTCGCTTTGCCTCGGTTTATCACAGCTTTAATGATATTGGCGAGTTTATTGATGCCATTAGGGTGATGGAGCAATCTTCCTAAAGAACTCTCGGTTCTGTTGAGATTTGCTTATATTTTCATTCTTTCTTCTCTCTGCGTTAACAATAATCGCATAATAGACTATGTAGCAATAACGCAGAAGATCAAAAAACAAACGAGAAAATGTTAAATTTATCCTGTCCTCCTGATTATGGGACTTGACAAGAGAGCAACCATTACCCTGCATCCCAAGCCTTGCTTATGAAAAACCTCATCGCACTATTGACGACTTTATGTTCTTTTGAGTAGCCTTGTAAAATTTTAAAAATGCTGATATCCCTTAACATTAATTAAATGACCCAAATGATCTGTTATTTTTCCTGACTTGCTATCTATTTCACCGATACAGCTTATTTTGTAATGTGTCTTAGCCATATCATCCAGTAATTGCGATTCATTTTTTTCAGAAATGGTAAATAATAACTGATAGTCATCCCCTCCTGTTAACGCATAAGCCAGCGCATCCTTGCGCCCACTTTCCAGCGCTGAATCTGATAAGGGAATATTATCCAGATTTAAACACGCTCCTAGATTAGAAGCTTTTAGAATATGCCCAAGGTCTTGCAATAATCCATCGGATATATCCAAACAGGCATTGGCATAAGGCTGGATTATGTTGCTCAAAAAATTTTGTGGTTGCGGGTAATTAAGCGCATTTTGGCAACATTGATTTGCTTGCTGGCTTATACGCAGTGGTTCTAAACAATTTTGCAGTATCGCTAAACCAATCGCCGCATCACCTAAATTCCCTGATACATAAATTTTATCTTTTAGCTTTGCGCTACTGCGTAATAAAGCTTTTCCTCTTTCTACAAAGCCCATTACTTGAATGGTGATACTTAATTTTCCACGCGTGGTATCACCACCAATTAAGGTAATCTTATGTTGATTAGCGAGTTTTTTTAATCCTTTAGAAAAGTCATGCAACCAAGTGAGATTAGGTTCTGGTAGCGTTAGCGCGAGAGTAAACCAAGCAGGCTTTGCACCCATTGCAGCTAAATCACTTAAATTAACCGCTAATGCTTTATGCCCTATAGCATCCGCAGGGGTATTTTCGGGGAAATGCACACCTTCGATAAAAGTATCGACAGAGACAACTAATTGTTGCTTTTTATTATTGGGAAGATTTAGGACAGCTGCATCATCACCTATCCCTATTTGCACCGAATCAAAGGCTTGCTGCCAATTAAAATAATCTTGGATTAAATCAAATTCTGAAGGCATTTTCTAGACTCTCATAAACTACCATCAAATAAATCAATTACCTCTGTTTCTTCCCGCCCTGCTTTAATCCAGTTTTGCATATGCTTATTGTTATACAGCGTGTCCATATACTCTGCCTCAACATCCTTTAATGGATAATCAATTTTATGCAGACGAATAGCTATTGGTGCAAACATAGCATCGGCAATTGTAAATTGACTAAATAACCATTTTCCATCTTGCCCATAGAAGCGCTTGCAGTGTCGCCAGAGGGCTATTATGCGTTCTATATCGTGCTCAGTTTCAGAAGATAATGGTTTTGTGTGCTGCTCTGCACTGCAATTCATAGAAATTTCATGACGCAACGCTGTATAACTAGAATGCATTTCACAACTCACCGAACGGGCTGTGGCACGGGCTTTTATATAAGCTGGCCAACTAACATTTTCAGGAAATTTATCCGCTAGGTATTCCATAATCGCCAAGCTATCCCAAATGGAGTAACCCTCATCAATTAATACAGGCACTTTGGAATCCGAAAAGCAGGGTTCTAACTGGGTTTCCATATCGGGCGTATAGAGGGAGATGCGAATTTCTTCAAAATCAATCCCAAGTTGCATCATATAAAGCCATGGGCGAAGTGACCATGAGGAGTAATTTTTATTGCCGATGATTAGGGTTAGGTTTGACATGATTTTATCCTTTACCAAATATTGTGCTATTATGACCATAATTATAGTCATAATGGAGAGTTTCCTATGCCAGTCTACTCAATAGCAGAAGCTAAAACCCATTTACCGCAACTTATTCATAAAGCAGAACAAGAAGGCGAGATTCATTTAAGCCGACATGGTAAAGAAGTAGCCGTTATTATATCAATACAAAAATATCAATTACTTAATCGCAAGCAACTTAATTTTGGAGAAGTATTAGATAACTTGTTTGAGCAAGATATTTTTATAGAAGAGACAGATTTCTTCGACCAAGACCGTACTGCTACTACTGATAGAGGTTTTTCATTTTAATGGTTAAATATCTATTGGATACAAATATCCTTTCTGAACCGCTTAATAAGCAACCCAATCAAAATGTTATTCACTCATTAAAACAGCATAAGTTTGATACCGCTTTAGCCACACTAACACTATATGAATTACAGCAAGGTGCTAAAAAATTCCCTCCATCTCATCGACAACGGGCAATATTGAACTATATACAGGGTATTCAAGAAACCTTGCCTATCCTTCCCTATGATGAACAAGCTGCTTTATATCATGGAAATGAATCCGTAAGATTGATAAAAACAGGTTTTACCCCTGCTTTTATAGATGCGCAGATCGCCTCTATTGCAGTTACTCAGAGACTCATTTTAGTCACAAGGAATACTAAAGATTTTCAGTATTTTGATGGCTTATTGGTAGAAAACTGGTTTGACTCTTAACTCTCAGCCCGAATACTATTCCCCACTTTATCCAAAACCCCATTAACAAATTTATGTGCTTTATCTGCGCCAAATTTCTTAGTCAAATTAACCGCTTCATTAACAATCACTTTATAAGGTGTTTCAGGATGATTTAGAAATTCAGCGGTTGCCATGCGTAATGCTGCACGTTCTATTTGATCTAAATACTCTGGATCTCGATCTAAAAATGGTTTTAGCTGGCCATCCACTTCTTCAATATGATTAATTACATATTTACAGAGCGATTGATAATAGGCGGCATCCGCTTTGTCAAAGTCTTTAGCCAACGCCTTATCTTCTTGAATCCCTACATAGAGGTCATGGTAGCTATTGGCTGTCATTTGCCATTGATAAATGGTGATAAGCGCCAGTTTACGGGCAACTTGACGTTGTGCAATAAATTGTCGTTTGGGATCTATAGCCATGAGGGGTAACTACCGTTTTTAGATGCTTTTAGGCGTTAAAATTCTTAATGAGTGAAACCATTTCAATCGCAACAACAGCCGCTTCTGAGCCTTTATTACCTGCTTTTGTGCCAGAACGCTCAATGGCTTGCTCAATGGTTTCAGTGGTGATAATGCCATTAATAACAGGAATGCCATTATTTGCCGCCACATTGGATAAACCTTTAGCAGACTCCCCTGCAACAATATCAAAATGTGGCGTACTACCCCGTATGACAGCACCTAATGCGATAATAGCATCATATTTTTTACTTTCTGCCATTAAATTAGCAGTGAAGGGAATTTCATAGGCTCCTGGAACACGCAAGATTTCTATATCCGCATTATCAACACCATGACGGCTTAGCTGATCAAGAGCGCCTGATAATAAGGCTTCGACTACAAACTCATTAAAACGCGCGACTACTATGCCAAATTTTGCATCACTTGGCGCGAAATTTCCTACATATTCTTTTACTACTGTCATGTTTTAAAACCCTTATTAATTCTGATAAAAATATTTTCAATGATGAGTTGGTGTAAACCCACCTTGTAATCCGTTTATGCTTAGGAAGTTCCAAGCAATGATTTTACCCATCTTACTTGCCCTTTTACTCCTGCTTGAGTCGTATCAATCGTTGCATAGAGCAACTATGCGCCTCTTGAGAGGCTCCAATCAGGAACAAAAAATCAGCGCAATATAGGTAAATTCATTACTTGGAACTTCCTTAGGCGACATACGAGCTACAAAACGGTTACCTTTAGTTGAAGTATGCCTATCTAATCAACAATAAACAGCTTAGCGCCGCCTGCAGTTGATGAGCGATGCGCCTCAGCATTGTCTGCTACTTGATAACTCATTCCTGTTGCGAGAGTAAAAGTACGTCCATCTTCTAACTCTGTGTGCAATTCGCCTTCAAGACAAAATAAAACATGGCCTTTACTGCACCAATGATCTGCTAAATAACCCGCAGAATACTCAACAATACGTACCCGAATATCACCAAATTGTTGAGTCTGCCAATAAGCAACGCCTGTATCGCCGTTATGTTCCGTTTTTTCAATCCCTGACCAATCAGTCGTATTAAAGGGTAAGTTATCAATTTTCACTCTTAATCCTGCAAATACTCAACAATCTCCAATCCAAAACCTGCCAAACCATGAAATTTCTTCGGTGCGCTCATGACGCGCATTTTACGCACACCAAGTTCTGTCAAAATTTGCGCGCCCATGCCAAATGTTTTTAAATCTTGCGGTGATTCATCATTTTCTTTAGGTTCTTGATGAAGTTGCTCTAAGCGCTCTAATATACCTGTCGCATTTTTTGTTTCACGTAAAATAACAATAACGCCTTCGCCTTCATCTGCAATATGCTTCATCGCATCACGTAACGGCCAGCCACAGTTTTTTTCTGTCAAGGGTAAAACATCACAAAGTGCATCTTCTATATGTACCCGAACCAGCACCGCATTATCGGGCTTAATATTACCTTTGACCAAGGCTAGATGTGTATTGCCTTTATGCATCTGATCTTTAAAAGCAACGACTTTAAAGTCTCCAAATTCTGTTGCTAGGGTGTTTTCATACACTTGCTCAATACTTTTTTCATGTTGGATGCGATAGCGAATTAACTCTTCAATCGTGCCCATTTTCAATGCATGCTTTTTGGCAATCTTCACCAGATCATCACGACGCGCCATCGTGCCATCTTCATTTAAAATTTCAACAATCACGGCAGACGGCTCTAAACCTGCCATTTCAGCTAGATCACAACCTGCTTCTGTATGACCTGCACGGGTTAGCACCCCCCCTTTTTGTGCTTTAATGGGAAAAATATGCCCAGGAAGCACAATATCATCAGGAGAAGCATCAGGCGCAACCGCCGCGCGTATGGTTAAGGCGCGATCATAAGCAGAGATTCCTGTGGTGACTCCTTCTGCTGCTTCAATTGAAATGGTGAAATTTGTGCCATGTTCTGCATCAGTGGCTTCATTCATTAAGGGCAAGTTTAATTGCTGGCAACGTTCTGCGCGTAGTGTTAAGCAAACGAGACCACGCCCATGCGTGACCATAAAATTAATATCATCAGGTTTGACTTTGGATGCTACCATTAAGAAATCACCTTCATTCTCACGATCTTCATCATCAACGATAATAACCATTTTGCCTTGCGACATGTCTTCGATAATTTCTTCTATGCTGTTAAATTTCATATTTCATCCTTGTAAACGGAGCTTCCTCATCCTAACGCAGGGTACGCAAAGAAAACATAAAACTATCTTTTCCTTGATATACTTTGCATCTTTGCTAGATGTAATCTTTTCCTACGTCTTATAAAAACCATGCTTGGCTAAAAATTCTTGGCTTATGCCTTCTTTATCACCACTTATTGCCGCCTTATCACCTTGCAATAAGCGCTCTAAATAACGCGCGACGACATCCACTTCCAGATTCACTTTTGTACCCGCTTGATAATTGCCAATAATGGTTTCCACCAGAGTATGTGGCACAATATTCAATTCAAAAGCCGCGCCGTCCACTTTATTGACCGTTAAACTCACACCATCCACTGTGATGGAACCTTTTTCAGCAATATATTTGGCTAATTCATCGGGGGCTTGAAGACGAAAACGCTCTGAACGACCATCGCCATGACGCGATTCAATCGTTGCTAAACCATCCACATGACCACTCACAAGATGTCCGCCTAAACGCGTTTCTAGGGTCAGTGCTTTTTCAAGATTAACAGGGGAGCCTTTTGTTAGAGCGCCTAGCGAGGTTAATGATAAGGTTTCGCGTGATACATCCGCGCTAAAACTATTTTTACTGAGCTTAATAGCCGTCAGGCAAACACCATTAACGGCAATACTGTCGCCTAACGCTACGTCTTGCATTTCCAGTTTACCTGTGTGTACGCTAAGCTCTACATCACCACCTTTTTGTTTAAGGTCAAGAATACTACCAATTGATTGAATAATGCCTGTGAACATGATTTTACTGTGGGGTCTTTGAGGGGTTTGCAATAATACGCCAATCTCGACCTATTGCACGTATATCTTTTATCTCTAGGTGAATTTTATCCTGCATTCTTTGTAGTGAAGGGAGATAGAACAATCCTCTCGCATCCGATCCCATTAATGCAGGTGCCATATAAATAACCAACTCATCAACCAGACCTTGTTCTAATAATGTACCTGTTAATGTCTGCCCTGCTTCGACATGCACTTCATTGATTTCCCGTTTAGCCAGATTGTTTAATACCCGATCAAGCTGTAAGTAATTTTGCTTATCCCCAAGGGACTTAAAAACCCTTGCGCCATGCTGTTCTAACTGTGCTTTCTTCTGTGGATTATCAACACACGTATAAACCCATGTTTCACCGCTGAGCGTCAGCATTTTTGCCTGCGCTGACATTTGTAAATCTTCATCCAAAACAACTCTTACAGGTTGCCTAATCTCCCCCCGAATCCCTAAATCATCCGCAGTCAAGCGCACATTTAAGGAAGGATCATCCGCTAATAACGTCCCCTGCCCTGTTAAAATAGCATCTGCCTTAGCGCGATATTTTTGTACATCTTGTCGCGCATCTGTTGCGGTAATCCATTGACTTTCACCCGATGCCATTGCTGTGCGACCATCCAAACTCATTGCCATTTTCACCCGCACCCACGGCAAACCTTGTTGCATACGTTTGATAAAGCCTTTATTTAGTGCCTGTGCTTGCTGCTCCATCACACCAACAACAACGTCAATACCCGCATCTTGTAATTTTTTAATACCCTTACCAGATACCAGAGGATTAGGGTCTTGCATGGCAATAACCACCTGACTAACACCCGCGTCAATTAATGCATTAGCACAGGGGGGCGTTCTGCCTGTATGCGAACAGGGCTCTAACGTGACATAGGCTGTTGCATTTTTAGCATCACTATTAGCGTCACGCAATGCAAGAACTTCTGCATGAGGCTGTCCTGCATATTGATGATAGCCCTCACCCATTATTTGGTTATTTTTAATAATCACGCAACCGACGCGGGGGTTGGGATGCGTGGTATAGAGACCTTTATGGGCAAGTTTTATAGCATACGCCATATAACGGTGATGATCTGAAGGTAATGACATAAAAAGTAGATGGGGTCAATTTAGGGCAAAAGAATATAAAGGATTCGCATCATAAAACCAATATCCCAAACGGAACTTTAAACTGCCATTTGGAGGAAAAAGCGGCTACCAGTTTAAGGCGGGACAGTTAATGTTTCTGCCTATTCACCCGCACCCTTCGACAAGCTCAGGAAGCGGTGTCCTGAGTTTACCGAAGGGCGGTGTCCTGAGTCTACCGAAGAGCTAGTTCCCTGAGCTTGTCGAAGGTGCGGATTGTTTGCTATGACTTTACTTGTCCCGCCTTAAGTTGGTAGCCGAAAAAGCTAAAGCTTTATTCCATTAAATTGGATAAAACAGCATGCCCAATTTTCTTTTATGAGCTATCTTACTACTACTTTTTTATCAGGATGAAGCTGACTCAAGCAAATTGACAAACTGTTATCCATCACAATACGCGCGTGGTGACGGCGTAATTTGCGCGGTTCTTTCACCCCACAAGAATGCGCAATCGTACCAACCTCATAGGCAAGATTTTTAGCATAAGCGGCAACATTGTCTTTTTTACTCTCAGGTACTAAGCCTTTTTGCAAATCAGGATCATGAGTAGTAATTCCCGTTGGACAGGTGTTTTTGTTACACTGCAATGCCTGAATACACCCCATTGCAAACATAAACCCACGCGCAGAGACGCAAAAATCAGCCCCCAAACACAATGCCCATGCGACATCCGCAGGTGTAACGAGTTTACCTGATGCTATCACCCGTATGCGCCCTCTTAAGCCATACTCATCTAATTTATCCACTAATAATGGCAAGCTTTCCCTTAGTGGTAATCCCATATCATCAATTAAAGCCAGCGGCGCAGCGCCTGTACCACCATCCGCGCTATCAACGGTAATGAAATCAGGTGCTGATTTTATTCCTCGCTCTTGTATGATACTAAAAAGATCATCCAACCAACCACCATCACTAATCACCGCTTTAAACCCCACAGGTTTGCCTGTGACATCACGAATACGGTTGATTAAATCAATAAGATCATCATTGCTAGCAATATCTAAATGCCGATTAGGGCTAATTGCATCTTTTCCCTCAGGAATATGACGAATTTTAGCAATCTCAGCGGTGACTTTACTAGCAGGGAGAATACCGCCTTTGCCAGGCTTCGCGCCTTGACTTAATTTAAGCTCAAATAGGCGCACCTTTTCATGTGCTGCCATTTCCCGTAATAAATCATCATTCAGATTACCATCACAGTCACTTACCCCATTTTTAGCCGTGCCAATTTGCATCACAATATCGCAACCGCCCATCAAATGGCAGGGCGATAAACCGCCCTCCCCCGTATTCAGCCAAATACCCGCCTGCTTTGCCCCCATTGAAAGTGCCTCAACCGCAGGCTTGGAAATCGCACCAAAGCTCATCGCCGAAATACCAATTAAGGCATCGGTGGTATAAGGTCGCGCACAACCTGCACCAATCGTCATCGGCATGCAATGTACTGCATCTTCATCTAAGGTGGGGAAAGGAGAATTAACAAATAAAATAGAACCAGTACGCCGCAAATCTTTAGTTGAACCAAATGCCACGGTATTATTTTCATCTTTAGACGCACGATACGCCCACGTGCGTTGCGCACGATTAAAAGGTAATTCCTCACGATCCATTGCAAAAAAGTATTGACGAAAAAAAACGCCGAGGTGTTCAAACAGGTAGCGAAAATGACCAATAACGGGATAATTTCTTAGTATTGCAACTTTCTTCTGCCTCACATCCATACTATAAAGAATGATAATAAACAGAATGACCAGACCCACCACAAAGATAAACAGAACAGACATAAACTCAAGAAATGAGATTATAAAACTTGAAGTAATTTGCATAATGTATCGTCCCTGAGTGATATTAGTGATATTTAGGGCTACCAGTTTAAGGCGGGACAGTTCATGTTTCTGCTATTCACCCGCACCCTTCGACAAGCTCAGGAAGCGGTGTCCTGAGTCTACTGAAGGGCTAGTTCCCTGAGCTTATCGAAGGGTGCGGGTTATTTGCCATGACGTTACTTGTCCCGCCTTAAGTTAGTAGCCATATTTAGCTATCAACTTAAAGTCATATCGTTACCCACAAGCCTGTAGAAGTTGTGGTATAAGGCTATCGAAAAATAACAATATTCCCCATTTTTTACCACTATGATCAGTTAAAAAAGCACTTATAAGAGGGTGCAACCCGTCTTCCGCTCATGCTAATTTATTTTCCAAAAAAAGCTCATCATTTGCAGCGGAAAAATAACGTTGTTGTTGCACTTTATCAATGTGAAAAGACATAAAGGCTTGCCAATCAC
>DRMS01000247.1 GCA_011322515.1 Leucothrix mucor | reverse complement strand
CTACGGATTCTTGCGTAAATTAAAACAAAGTGGCGCAGAACTATTGGAAATTCGACGTATTTTAAAAGCCTTTGTCGATGCACAATGGCTAGATGAATTTCAGCAACATTTAGATAGCTATCGAGACTATGCTTTAGAGTTGGAAAAGACATGATTAAACTGCAGAATATACAAATTACACAGAAAATCACAGAAAAACACCTCGTTCCCACGCTCCAGCGTGGGAATGCATACCTGACGCTCCAGCGTCACGATTCGCAACGCTGGAGCGTTGCACACTGCATTCCCACGCTGGAGCGTGGGAACGAGGTACGCTGATGTTAAAGCAATTAAAAATTGAGAACTTTACAGTGTTTCCTAAGGCTGATTTGAAATTTGCCTCTGGACTTAATGTGATTGTGGGTGAAAATGGCTGTGGTAAATCGCATCTTTTGAAACTGCTTTATGCGATTAGTTTTGAAAATACGCTACAGGGTAAAAAACTTAATGCTCAAAAGCCTAGTAAAGAAATGTTGGAGCTTATCTATGCTGAGAAACTTAGGAATGTATTTCATATAAACCATCTAGAAGAATTAGTTCGATATGAAAAATCACCCCAAATTGACATAATTGTTGAGGCTGATGATGACGGCGAAGCTTTAGCAGCATATCCTGTTTTTCAATTAAACATTAGATATAGTGAAAATCAATTTAATACTAGTTTTTCATCTGATCTTTTTAGAAAATCAATGAATGTTAGCATTAAGAGGACACCAAAAAAATGGGATAACATAATGCCAGTTTTTATGCCAACACGGGAACTACTGACTATTTATCCCGGCTTTATTTCACTTTATGAGCGTTATCATATTGAGTTTGATGAAACTTATCGTGATACCTGTATTTTATTAGGTTCTCCCACGGTAAAAGGCAAGCGTGAAAAGCAAGCTAAAGAAATGCTAAAGCCACTTGAAAGGGCTATGGGTGGAAAAGTAATTTTTGAAAATGAGCGTTTTTATCTTTCTACAACGAATAAAGGAAAACTAGAAATGCCAATGGTTGCCGAAGGGCAACGTAAACTAGCCATGCTTGCACGATTAATAGCGACAGGTACTTTACTAGATAATGGCTATTTATTCTGGGATGAGCCAGAAAGCAATTTAAATTCTAAATTAATAAAATTAATAGCAAAGGTTATCTTGCATTTATGTAATAACGGCATTCAAGTCTTTATTGCCACACATTCTTTATTCCTTTTGCGAGAGCTGGCAATACTCTCTCATGATAATAAATTTAATAGTATCAAAAGTCGTTATTTTGCATTACGTTTAGAAGAAAATCATAGTGTTCAAGTTGAACAAGGTAACTCAATTGAAGAGCTTCAAACCTTGGTCTTACTAGATGAAGAACTCTCACAATCTGATCGTTTTATGAGGTCAGGAGCATAGAATGATAGAAATTTGTGAAGGGAATCTGATATTTACATTTCCAAAAAGTTTATCCGTTTGTAAGTATGATAATTCACAGTTTCATAAAAAGCAGTTTCAAAAATCCTTTACTGGCGCTAAAGGCGTTGATTTTATTGTGCTTGATAAGGAAACGACTTGGTTAATTGAAGTTAAAGATCATCAAAGCTACTACCACTTAGACAAGAACGACGTTCCTGATGATATATGCAATACAGTTGCATATAAAATAAGAGATACTTTAGCGGGATTAGTTGTTGCAAAAAATAATTCTACTAAAGCATATGAGCGAAAATTTGCTGCTAAGGCGTTAGCTAACAATAAAATTCGCCTTGTATTTCATTTAGAAAAACCACTAATACATTCAAAAATGGATCATAGAGCAACAAGTGACCAACCAAATATACAAATACAACTGAGGAAACAAAATTTCCTAGGAAATATTGATAGTGAAGTTTTGGTTGTTGATAAAGAATACTTGCATTTGCATGATGAAATTAAATGGACTGTAAGAACAAAGAATAAAATAAAAGATTTATCTGCTACAACGCCTAAATAACACCAGTCTATAAAAAATAATAATCTCACCAGAAAAACGGAACCCCAATGACAAACCAACCCCAACTAAACCTAAACCCACAAGCCCCAACAGGTTTCCGCCTTCACCGTATGGAGTTATACAACTGGGGAACCTTCCACGAAAGCGTTTGGCAGATTGACCCTAAGGGTAATAATGCACTCTTAACGGGTGATATAGGCTCAGGAAAGTCAACTGTTGTTGATGCCATGACCACTTTATTAGTCCCTTCGCAAAAGATCACTTTTAATAAGGCAGCAGGGGCGGAGTCTAAAGAGCGGAGT
>DRMS01000246.1 GCA_011322515.1 Leucothrix mucor | reverse complement strand
TCGTCATGCTCGTGATTTATTATATGATCTTGGTTATAGAAATATCCATGTACATCATGCAGATGGAACATGGGGGTGGAAAAATACAGCCCCCTATGATGCGATTATGGTGACCGCAGCCCCTGATGAGATTCCTGACTCTTTAATCAAGCAATTAAAAATAGGGGGGAGAATGATCATTCCTGTTGGCGAAAATAATGGCGAGCAAATTTTGCAGTTGCTTATTCGTACTTCAGAAAGTGATCATATAATTGAAAATTACGAATCGGTACTTTTTGTGCCTTTTTTACAACAAGAATCATAAATAAACCAAATAAAAGTCAAAAAATCCTTTAATATGAAGCTGTTTTCTAATATATATAATAAAGTAATTGCGTATTCACGACATAAACATGCAGAAAAGTATCTAGGGGCGCTTAGTTTTGCAGAGTCTTCCTTTTTTCCGATACCGCCTGATGTCATGTTAATACCCATGTCATTAGCTGAACCATCAAAATGGATTCGTTTAGCACTTTTGACTACAATTGCATCTATATTAGGGGGAATAGCTGGCTATTTTTTAGGTGCTTGGGCAATTGATTGGCTACAACCTCTCATTATAGAGTGGGGTTATGTCGATAAATTTGACCAAGTAAAAGATTTATTTAATCGTTGGGGGGTATGGGCTGTGTTAGCGGCAGGTTTCTCTCCCATTCCTTATAAACTATTTACCATTACAGCAGGTTTATTATCAATGGCATTTTTGCCCTTTGTTATTGCTTCCACTATCGGTCGGGGTCTACGATTTTTTCTAGTGGCGGGTTTGGTAGCAAAAGTTGGTCCAAAAATGGAACCATTGATTATAAAATACATCGAATGGTTAGGTTGGCTGGTTATTCTTATATTGGTCATAATTATATTTTATTACACAGGTTTGAATCATGGATAGAAAAATTAAACTGCTAGCCGCCTCCTCATTGATTGTAGCGGTGGCATCAGC
Organism: Leucothrix mucor; assembly: GCA_011322515.1. Taxonomy (GTDB): domain Bacteria; phylum Pseudomonadota; class Gammaproteobacteria; order Thiotrichales; family Thiotrichaceae; genus JAGLBW01. Next base: position 8,533 of record DRMS01000246.1, on the reverse strand, counting down.
ATGTACTCCTTATAACGCAAGAACAGGTACTTATGATACAGGTTATGCAGGAGCATCTCAAAATACACAAGGCGGATCGCAGAATACACAGGGCGGATCGCAAAACTCACAAGCAAATAACACCAGAGTTAATAATAACAACAACAACACAAAAACGTGTGCTCCTTGTCGTTCTAATACCACTTATTCTACTAATACTGCGGCAACTGGCAAGTATAACCAACAGTGGTATATAGATCGCTGGAATAGGGGGCAAAATAAAAGAACCTATACGCCACCACCTAAACGATATACGCCACCACCTAAACGATATACGCCTCCAAAGAAAACCACTTATAGAGCAGCGGGCGGACATAATCAGCAATGGTATGTAGATCGTTGGAGCCGACAGCAAAACGCGCGGCAAAATAAGCCTAAATATACACCACCTAGAAAGACATATACAGGGTATGGTGGTGCCAAGCCATATACGCCACCTAGACAAACATATACGCCACCTAGGAAAACATATACGCCACCTAGACAAACATATACGCCACCTAGGCAGACATACACTCCAAAGCCGTATATAGCGCCTAAGAAGCCAGCAACGAATTATTATGATTATAGTAAATCAGGTGGTTATTCAACATCCAATAAGAAGATCTATTCAGGGGTTAGTAATTCAGCATCGAATAAGAGTCTTTATACAGGCGCTAGTAGTAGCACGAACAATACGGCATCGAATAAGAGTATTTATACAGGGAGTTATAGTAATAATACCTATAAACCTTATGCACCAAAAACGTATACAGGTGGTGCAAATAGTAATGTTTATTCAGGGTCATCTTCATCCTCTAGTAGCAATTCATACAGCAGTTCGCATGGCGGTGGTGAAGTAGCATCAGGCAGTTATAAAGCAGGTGATAGTAATTACACCGTAAAAAAAGGTGACACCGTATTCTCTGTTATGCGTTTAACAGGTGTTTATTGGAAAGATATTATCAAGAAAAATGGTTTGACCGCGCCTTACACGATTTCTCCAGGGCAGAGATTGCGCCTTAAATAAATTGTGTAGGTTATACTAGTAATTTAAAAGCCTCTGAGAGTCGTTTCAGGGGCTTTTTTTTATGCATATTCTGTAGGATGAGGGATTTTCATTGAGCAAGCCTAAAACCGAGCAAGTAAAATCGGATCAATCAAACTTAGTTGCTTTTTTATTGATCATTATTATGATTGGTCTTTTTTTTCTATTAGTAGATGAATATGAAAAAAAACCATTACAAGCAGATGTCTATATTCAAGCAGGGCATGAAGGACGGATTATTGGCAATACGGGTTCGGTTTCACCCTACGGGCGTGAAATAGACTGGACAAGAATTGTTGCTAATGAAGCAACACGTATTTTGCGCAATGCGGGGGTTAGTGTTATTCGCGCTCCTGCTGATAAAAAGCGTGAAAGTGTAGTGCGATTAGCATTGTCGATTCATTTTGATGGAGCAAGAAACGCCTGTTCTACAGGGGCTTCAATTGGCTTAAACCATACCTCTGATAGGAATGCTGCACGCGCATGGAAGCGACTCTATCGAACTGTATTTCCTTTCAAATGGATGCCCAATAATTTTTCAAAAAATCTAAAATATTACTATAACTATCGCTACACCTTAGCAAGTGATGCCGAATTAGTGCTAGAGCTTGGAGAAATGAGTTGCCCAGCACAAGCACGTTGGATGAAGCCACGTTTAAGGAAATTGGGAGCGCTAATTGCTTATTTTGCAGCGCAACGAGTTGGCGCTTATAGTGTGGAAAGACCTGTGTTTTAAAGGTGATTGATACCTATCTTATTTGCCCTTTTACCCTGATTTCTTTAACCCGCTTATGGGTAACGATAGCGCTTTAACCTAGGTGATTTGGATATTTTATCGGCTACCAACTTAAGGCGGGACAAGTAAAGTCATAGCAAATAACCCGCACCCTTCGACAAGCTCAGGGAACTAGCCCTTCGGCAGACTCAGGACACCGCTTCCTGAGCTTGTCGAAGGGTGCGGGTGAATAGGCGGAAAAATTAACTGTCCCCCTTTAAACTGGTAGCCCATTCTCACGCAGGAGCATGGGAACAAGGGATAGCTAGGAAGACGGCATAATTAATATAAAATATGAGAACGGTTTATCTATTGTTATTTCGTGATTTTCGTGGTTAAAAAGAAACCAACTGCGTAACAATCAGTGTATAAGTGAGGAAATAGTTGACAAAAAAATAATTTATAATTATAGTGAACGCTCACTAACTTAAAAGAGAGAAGAAAATAACAGCGTATAATGCTGAAATAGATGCAAGCGGAAAAAAATGTCCAACTTCTATCATCAATGCCAGTAGAGGATTAAAAGGTCTGAATGACGGAGAAGTCTTGAAACTTATAGCGACTGATATTGGGACTATTTAAGATATTCCTGTTATGTGTGATCAGCTAAATGTTGAGCTGATTAGCAACAAGCAAGATGATGGGAGTTACTGCTATTACATTAGCGAAGTTTCAAGTAATGAATTTACCTATATTGCGCAGATTTTTTGCTTCTGATTAGAGTGTATCAAGAGGTGCGTAGCCGCTCTACGCAACGATTGAGATGATTCAAGCAGGAGCAAAAGGGTAAGTAAGATTGGCAAAATCATTGCTTGGAACTTCCTTATTGATTGAGAAATTTCACATCAGATGCTTGTGTTATCTATCCAAAAGATATTTGGAATAACGCAGCTCATTGATCCTTATATAGACATTCATTTATTAAATTTCCGCACCCTTCGACTCCGCTCAGGGAGCTGTACCCTGAGCGGAGTCGAAGGGTGCAATTATTTATGTGAAAAACTATAGTTCTATTTATAAAGAGAATAAAAATGAGTAAACGATTATCCGCTGAAAAACGCCGCGAAAGTTTTATTAATGCGGCAATGAAGCTATTTGCCAGTAAAGGTTTTCATGGTGTCTCCGTTGATGAAATTGTAGCAGCGGTTGGAGTAAGCCCTGCTGTTTTATACAAGCACTTTACCTCAAAAGAACAACTTTACGAAGCAGTACTCCATGAACATGCCAGTACACGCGAAGATTTTATTGTCGCGGTGCTAGACACCGATGGTAGTTTTGAAAGTGTGCTTCGAGCAATGACACGTATCTACGTGGCAAGTGTAGCTTGGCAGCCTGATCGCTTAAAAATGGAGTTGCATAACTTGTTAGAAGGCATGGAAATGAGTGATGAGTTTCTCAATAATCATTGGAAAACCTTTTCAGATTATATTGATATTGAATTGCAGGAAAAAATTGATGCTAACGAAATACCGTCACTGAATACACGAATGGCAGGATTGATGTTTCAGGGGATGGTGCGTGAAATAATCATTAGCCAAGCACTAGAAAAGAATGATCGTTTTCCTGAGCTTTATCTTGATGAAATGGTAGATGAATTACTGAGGCTATTCTTTACGGCATGTGGTCTTAAAAAAAATGAATAAGATCTGATAAGGAAGTTCCAAGCAATGATTTTACCCATCTTAATTGCCCTTTTGTTTCAATCAGGAACAAAAGGGCAATATATAGTTTTTCACATAAATAATTGCACCCTTCGACTCCGCTCAGGGTACAGCTCTCTGAGCGGAGTCGAAGGGTGCGGAAATTTAATAAATGAATGTCTATAGGTAAATTGATTACTTGGAATCTCCTAATTATAACGAGTATTAAAAGGGTAAAACAGATGAAACAGCATACTCATAACGCATTTCAAAGGGTCAGCCAATATCCAGAAGAGTATCTTCAAATTCTCCCTGATGGCGTTCTGATTCCAGTAACTTATGAAAAATCATGGCAGGATGGTTTTGGAGCAAGAGGTTGGAAAGTCGATGTCACTATAGGTGACCCTGAAATAATAGCCAGTACCCGTGAAACAGGGATAAAAATCAACACATCCGTTTTTATACATGATATTTTAGATCATTTCTTGTCAGGCTTTTGGATTAGTGGACATCGAAGTGAGGCAATGGCGCTGATACAGTTAGCAAAACGTACAAACTCTGATCCAAGGTCTGACTATAAACAAATGGTTATAGAGGATACTCTCAACGGGCGAGTCAATGGAGAAGATTTTATTGATTTTCTGCCAGAGCAATTAAAAAGTTTATTGCCTGCTAATCATGAAATGGATAATAAAGGTATTATTACTTTTCTGAAGAGACAATTAGGCGAGAGAAAACTATGCGATCAGCTGGTTAATCACTTTTTCATATTAGGCAAGAAAGGAGAAGCTCATGCCATTGAGAGCTGGAAATCATTGGGTTTAAACCCAAAAAAACAAACAGAGATTGGTCTAGCGTTACAAAGTATGTTAACAGTGGTTGACAAAAAAGTGGAAAGTGATGATGTGGAAAAACTGACAGCTAGCATCACTATTAATAATAATAGGGTTGGGTTTACAGCGGACAAAAAATATCATTTAGACACTAAAATAAATGTGGCCAGTGTAAATTTTATTTCTTCTTAAGCAGTTCCAAGTAATGAATTTACCTATATTGCGCTGATTTTTTGTTCCTGATTGGAGTATCTAGCTACTAACTTAAGGTGGGACAAGTAAAGTCATAGCAAACAACCCGCACCCTTCGGTAGACTCAGGACACCGCTTCCTAAGCTTGTCGAAGGGTACGGGTGAATAGCAGAAACATTAACTGCCCCACCTTAAACTGATAGCCGAGTATCTCAAGAGGCGCATAGTTGTTGCTCTACGCAACGATTGAGATGATTTAAGCAGGCGCAAAAGGGCAAGTAAGATGGGTAAAATCATTGCTTGGAACTTCCTTAAGTCGCCCCATGTTCTTATTAGACTACTATAGTTCAGTAGTTCGGGAGGGGTAATGGACGCAACTCCATTAGCCCGACCTGATCACGGAAAATTGGGACTATCAATTTAATATGGGATGTAATGCGGATTACATTTTAATACTTTTACCAACTTTTCCGCCTTTTGATAAACAGTTAGCCTTAGTCTCAGGAACCCAGCCTTTACCTTTACAGCTATTTAATCCCTTACAAGCACTACTAGCTGTTTGACAAGATGACGTTCCCTTGCATGAATTAATACCAGAACACTCGACTTTTGCCATGCTTGCTTTTTGTGCCTTCATGGTAGATTTAGCCGCAGTGCCTCCCCCTGTAGATGTACAGCCTGCTAATAATAGTGCCGCCGCAGCCGAAGCAAGAGCAATGCTTGATACTTTTTTCATTGAATTCATTTTTATTTCCTTTGATAGTTAAGAGGGCAAGTGGGGACATCAAGTAATAACACTTGCAGTATTTACTACGCAATAATTGTTAAACTGGTTGCAAAAAACATATTTTTGGTAATCCTCATCGTTATAATTTTATGAGAATGCTCGACTACCAGTTATAAGGCAGGACAGTTAATGTTTCTGCCTTAAACTGGTAGCCGCATTTAGGGGATGACGAATAATCATCAACTACCTACTGATGTCCTAGTAATCTTCCAATTATAACAATCGCTCTATTCTAAGAAGATAAATATGCACCACTTTATCTTCAGGTGCTTTTTGTAGACAGCGCTGAAATAAGACCTTTGCAGGTTTATAGTTACCAAGTGAGCATAGCTTGACCGCCTGATTAAAGGATACTTGATTAGCAAGTTTGGCATTACGTTGTTGCTGTGGATCAGTATCAAACACCTCATAGATTGCGATACTTTCCATTTTTCCGTATACCTTCACACGATCTATCATGCGAATATAATGCCTGTCTGGATAGGAGAGGCTACGCAGTGAATTTTCTGAGATAAGCAATGGGGTTTTATAGATCTTGGTTAGCTCCTCCATGCGTGCAGCCAAATTGACTGCATCACTAATGACCGTGCCATCCATACGGTTCTTGCCACCGATAATGCCTAGCATTAATTCGCCTGTGTTTATGCCAATGCCAATATAAATCGGTTGATAGCCCGATTTCTGTCGATACTGATTATATTTTTCTAGTTTTCTCAACATAGAGATGCCTGCCTCAACAGCATTATCCGCATTTTTCTCAAATAGCGCCATAATCGCATCACCAATATATTTATCGATAAAGCCTTGATGCTGAGTAATAATAGGCTCCATGCACTCCAGATAAGAGTTTAAAAAATTAAAATTCTCCTGCGGCGTCATGGTTTCTGAGATACTGCTAAATGAACGAATATCGGAAAACAATACCGTCATATTGCGTTGAATATTATCCCCTAGCTCAACATTGATAATGTCATCTTTGCATAGATATTGTAGAAAGTTGTTTGGTACAAAACGCGCATAGGCATTGGTTAATAATTCGGCACGATTAAAGGCTCTAGAAAAGCGCATTGAGATAGCAAAGGCTTGTGAGAAAATAAATAATAATAAACCCAGTGGCATTAAGTAGACTGAGTTTATAAGAGTATGATCAACTAGAATATCGTTAATAATAATCAGAAAAAATGCAAAGAAACCTGCCAATAGCCAAAATGCACTTGGACGCTTATTTCGTGCAGCCCTAATTAAAGCATAGACAATATAGAGACATGCGCTAAGGGTGACTAGTTGATGAATCGGCATGGCATAGGTGTAAATGGATGCTTCTGTTACGCTAACTAGAAAAATTAAACCCAGCTCTACACTTATGATTAAACTAATTATTTTTTTTGATGTTTCAATCGGATAGAGACTCTGGATAAATAGAGTAAATAGTGGCAAAGCGCTAAAAGTGAGAAGATAGCGTATGGCTGATATTTCTACCCAAACCATCTCTGGGATTAGCATGGTGATCGCCATTTCACGATAAAAAAGCGTGCGAATACCAATCACCAGACAAAATAAGCCAAAATAGAGTGTGGAAGGATCTTTGCGACGCAGGGCATAAAGACCTAGATGATAAAGCCCCATCATCAATAAAGCACCCAGCAAAAATAGATCATAATAATGTCGATAAAGCTGATTTTCTCTAATTTGTTGCTCACTACCGAACTTTAGTGAATTCCATACACCCCCTTTGCGATGGTTAAAATTGGACACTTGTAAAATGATTTCTATATCAGATTTTTGTACATCAAAGGCGACAATTAATGGTTTATATTGCGGTCGCATCGTTTGCTTATTAATACCAACTTTTCCATTACCAGCAATTTGCTTACCATTCACCCAAAGTACATAGGCTGAGCTGGCATTTAGTAGCTTTAAAGCATAGCGAGCATTACGGGGTGCTTGTTGTAATATTAAGCGGTAAGTAGCGTAGCCTTCTCCTGATAGTTCCTTTTGATCAATAGCATGACCATTCCAAGCTCTAGGTAAAGCAATATAATCTGTTGTTAGTGGAGGGAATACTGCAGAGAAATCATTAGGAACCAATAATTGTTGCCAATAAAACTCCCACTCTCCATCCAGCGCAATCATGCCATCAGTTGTAAAATCCCACGTAGCAAGATTGAGACTGCCATGACTTGCTTTAGGCATCTCTTTATTATTATCTGTAAACTGGCAGGAGCTGAGGAATAGGCAGGCTACAATCCCAGTTAAGAATAATAGAGTAGGTGGGAGACGTAGCTTGATACTATTATTCCTGAGTAATGAGGGAGATTTTATTTTACTATAGATTTTTCCTTTGATATGCGAAATAAGTCATAGATACTATTTTAAGGAAATAAAAAAGCCCCAAATTCACTATGAATTTGAGGCTTTTTTTTCTCTCTAAAATCTTAGTTTAGCTACACCCTTTAGGACGCGGCAAACCTGCAATTTTATTAGCGGATTTAATCAATCCACCTTTAGGAAAAAGCGAGAAGATATACTTATTACTTGAACGGTCTTTACCAAACTTAGCTTTCATCGCTTTCATGAATTTACGTGGCTCAGCAACTTGATTATTCTCATAGAACATTTCACGTGTTAAATTGATAATATCCCAACTTTCTTCTGTCAAATCACATTGCTCAACATCAGATGCAATTTTTTTAGCAACATCTTCTGTCCACTCGGAAAGATCTTCCAGCCAACCTGCTTCACTTAACTGAATCGTTTGCCCGTCTACTTCGATTTCCATTTTTATTTACCTTTAATTTATACTGATGAATGCATTTGAGGATACCACTTCATTACGATAAAAAATAGAACCCTCGCAGTTAATGAGGGGACTACTAAGGGGTATGATGCACCTAAATAATTCATAACAACGTAGTCAATGTAGATTATAAATTTCAACATCTTGAAAGGACACTATGCAAATCAAACAAAAATTATCCACCCTTGCTTTACTCATTTACAGCCTATTGATAGCAGGCTGTAGTAGTGCCGCATTTGGGCAAGTTTCTTCCTCACAATGTCAATCAAAACGGGTAAAGTTACAAATGCTTGGCACACGAGGTCCTGAGTTATTAGCAGGTGACACGCAAGCATCAACAGGCTATTTAATCTGGTTGGATAATAAAGCCCGTGTGATTGTCGAAGCAGGTCCTGGAAGCCTACAGCGTTTTAAACAAAGCAAGGCAAATATTAATGATGTCG
>DRMS01000245.1 GCA_011322515.1 Leucothrix mucor | reverse complement strand
TCTGCGCATTTATATTCGATTTTTGAATGACAGTGCAGAATTTATCATCAAACAACCAAATTCTTTTAAATTTGATGATTTAAAAGAAGGGCAAGCAGTAACGTTAGGCTGGTTGTCTAAAGATTGCCGTGCATTACGGATATAAGGCATGGCAAATTTAGGTTACCAACTTAAGGCGGGACAAGTAAAGTCATAGCAAACAACCCGCACCCTTCAACAAGCTCAGGAAACTAGCCCTTCGGTAGACTCAGGAGACCGCTTCCTGAGCTTGTCGAAGGGTGCGGGTGATAGGCAGAAACATTAACTGTCCCGCCTTAAACTGGTAGCCCAAATTTATACTAAAGGAGAAGTAAAATAGTGAAAAAGTTAAAATTAAGTTTATTGATAGCAAGTTCATTGCTATCTGCAAACCTTGTTGCTGGAGAGCTAACCGTGGTTTCTTTTGGCGGTGCGTATGGTGCAGCACAAAAGGAACATATGATCGACCCTTATGTTAAAGAAACTGGGACAAAGATTTTATTTGAAGATTATTCAGGCGGTGTTGCTGAGCTTAAAGCACAGGTGGAATCTAAAAATGTTAAATGGGATGTGCTCGATATTGAATATATTGATGTTGAGCGTGCTTGTTCAGAAGGGATGCTAGAAGTATTTCCGCATGATAAATTGCCCAAAGGTGATGATGGAAAAGCTGGAAAAGATGATTTTATTCCTGCTGCAATTGGCAATGAATGTGCGGTTGGCAATATCGTTTGGTCTGTTATTTTTGCCCATAAAAATGATCTTAAAACCAAACCAAAGACAGTAGCCGATATATTTGATACCAAGAAAATACCAGGCAAGCGTGCGTTTAGAAAAAGACCACAGGTTAATCTGGAGTGGGCTTTAATGGCAGATGGTGTTGCGCTTAAAGATGTTTATAAAGTATTAGGCACTGAGAAGGGCGTTAAACAAGCCTTTGCAAAACTGGATACCATTAAAAAAGACATCGTTTGGTTTGACTCTTGGTCGCAGGCTCCGCAATTATTAAACGATGGCGGTGCAGTAATTGTACAGTCAGCCAATGGTCGTATTTACAGTGCAATTAAAAAAGACAAAAGTGATTTTAATATTGTTTGGGATGGACAAATTTATGATTTAGACGGCTGGGCAATTCCTAAAGGCTCTAAAAACAAAGAAGAAGCGATTAAGTTTATTCTTGCCGCAACAAAAACCAAGCCATTAGCAGGTATGCAGGATGTTGCTTATGGTCCAACCCGTAAATCATCTGAATCCCTAATTGCAGAAGAAGTGAAGCCACAACTTCCATCAGCACATTTGGATGAAGGGATTAAAGCAAGTGCTAAGTTCTGGGCAGATAACGGCTCTGAACTAGGTGAAAAATTTACGGCTTGGTTGATCAAGAAGTAAACTTATTTATCACAGAATACACGGAAAAAAGATCAAAATAGGACCACCAACTTAAGGTGGGGCAAATCCTGCGTAGGTCGGGTTAGTTTATCAAGCGTAGCGAGGTAACGTAACCCGACGCAATACCCAGCAAGTTGTACAATGCTTGTCGGGTTACGTTTTTTTGCAAGCAAAAAAATCTAACCCGACCTACAATTCCAGCCAAGCAACTGTCCCATGTTAAATTGGTAGCCCAAAATAGCTTTCTCGCAAAGCGTGCAAAGGTATTTTTTTAGTCTGCTTTACATCTTTCCGTGTGTTCTGTGGTAGATTATTTTCAATCACGATTTATCCAAAATTGGAAGCCAATAATCTATATGCCAAATATCGATACAACAATCAATGATAATACAGGCGATCATCTCGCGCTTAATTCTGAGCATACCAAAAAATATAATCAGGCAATAAGACGTGAAAAAACCAAAGCGTTGTTGTTGGTATTGCCATTACTCTTTTTCCTAATCGTATTTTTCATAACACCGATTGGCTATATGTTGTACCGTAGTTTCTACAATCCCAGCGTGGCAAATCTTGCCCCTAAAACCTCAGAAATTTTAACGCAGTGGCAAGACATATCGAAGCCACCTAATGAAGCAACGTATAAAACACTAGCGTATGAAATAAAGTATCTACAAAAAGAACGTCTTTCGGGTAAATTTGCCGAAGAGGTGAATAGACGTTTGCCGCGTACAGGCAGTGTGATCAAGCAAACCGCACGAAAAATAAAAAAAATAGAACTTGATGAGATTAAAAATTACCAAGCATTATTAACCTCCCTGCATGAAAAATGGGGAAAACCTAAAATATGGACAGGTATCCGCGCCGCTAGTCATAAGTTTACGATCAATTATTACGCCAATGCGCTGGATTATAAACTGAAACCCTCAGGGGAAATTGTAAAGCAACCCGAAGACATGCAAGTGTATCTACCTATTTTGAAACGCACTTTCACAATAGCGCTCATCATTACCTTGCTAACCTTTTTATTAGGTTATCCCGTTGCCTACTATCTCTCTCTGATACCGCTAAAAAAGGCAAGTATTCTGCTTATTTTTGTATTACTTCCTTTCTGGACCTCTTTATTAGTACGCACAACTGCATGGATCGCTATTTTGCAATCCAATGGTGTGATTAACCAAAGCCTTTTAACATTGCATATTATTGATAAACCACTCGATATTATCTATAACCAATTTTCTACCATCTTGGCAATGACACATATACTCTTGCCCTTTATGATTTTACCGCTGTACAGCGTCATGAAAGGCATTGACCCATCTTATGTACGTGCATCGCAATCACTTGGAGCGAATCCTTTTAAAGCCTTTATTCAGGTTTATTTTCCGCTTAGTTTGCCAGGTTTAAGCGCAGGTGCATTGCTCGTCTTTATTATATCAATTGGTTATTACATCACCCCTGCATTAATAGGCGGTGTCGATGGTCAACTTATTAGTAACCTAGTGGCACATCATATGCGTAGCACGAATAACTGGGAGTTAGCCGCCGCTTTAGGGTCTGTGCTATTGATTTTAATTATTGCTCTTTACTGGATATACGACCGTTTAGTCGGTGCCAGTAATATTAAATTATAAGGGGCTTGATTATGCTACCTGTCTATTACAGTCCTATTAGAAAATTATGGCATTACGGACTACGAGCTATTGTAGGACTTGTACTGTTTTTTTTAATTTTTCCGATTTTAGTGACCATTCCACTCTCCTTTAATATCGAGCCTTTCTTTACCTTTACCGAAGGCATGTTAACGCTAGACCCCGCCGCTTATTCAACTAAATGGTATGTGGAGTTTTTTACTGATCATAAATGGAATTTAGCACTTAAAAATAGTTTCTATTTCGCCTTTATGTCCACCATTTTGGCGACGATATTAGGAACTGTTGCGGCTGTTGGGCTAGCATCAGACCGTATGCCCTTTAAGTCGCTTATTACTGCCATTCTAATCTCACCAATGATTGTTCCCTTGGTAATTATTGCCGCAGGAATGTATTTTTTCTATTCCGACATCAATATCGCAGGGTCGGATATTGCAATCATCTTTGCCCATGCAATTTTAGGAATCCCCTTTGTCGTTATCACCGTCACTGCAACCTTAGCAGGTTTTGATCAATCCTTACTAAGAGCCTCCAGCAGTCTTGGAGCAAACCCCATTAGCACCTTTTTTAATGTTACCTTCCCATTAATTCGCCCAGGGGTAATATCAGGCGCATTATTCGCCTTTGTTACCTCATTTGATGAAGTCGTGTTAATTATCTTTTTAGCAGACCCAGATCAACGAACCATTCCACGGCAAATGTTCTCAGGTCTGCGTGAACAGATAAATCCTACCATTCTTGCTGCTGCATCCTTGCTGATTCTTATCTCAATTGTGTTGTTATTTACAGTAGAAATATTGCGGCGACGCTCGGAGAGTAAAGGGATGTTTTAGAAACATGAACTGTTCCGCCTTAAACTGGTCGCTAAAAAAGGCAAGTATTCTGCTTATTTTTTTATTACTTTTTGGTCAGCTTTGCATTTTTAGCGCCTCTATTTCAAAGATGCTACTCATCCGCTTTCAACGATTTTATTCCCTTGTGCGGTAAAAATATGCCACAGCCTAATTGCCTTTCTTCGCCCATCCCAAACTGTTGGATTTTAATGGAGGCATCGGTATTCAGATCAGCGATCATCAAATGACGGGTATAAACACCACCGTCTGGGGTTTTAATAATATTCGCCTTGCCACTCATCATCTTTGTAATCGTATCCCCTGTAATACGCTTAAATTCAGCCGCATAACGGCGCAAAAAGTCATCTTCCGTTTCATTTTCATCAGAGACCAAATGGCGTGAAAAAATGATACTCGTATTAACTAACTCTTTTTGCTTTGGTTTGCCTAGTTTTAAAGGGTGATTGGCAATCATTAGCGTTTTTCCCTCCAGCGCTTTCGTTTCTTCAATATCTTTGCTCGCTATACGCAAATAAAGCCGAGTGCGACGTGAAGGGTGAAGTACTTGATTTTCACCCTCTTCAGGGCGCATCCAACCATTATTACTGTCCGCAACAAAGAGTTGATGAATGCCCGCTAATTTATTTTCTTTTAGCCACGGCAATGCTTGATGCAACTGCTCACGCAATTCCCATGCGTGATCAAGAGGGAGTTGTTTGCAGATAATATTAAAACTAATATCAATTACTTCATCAGGAATATCATAAGGAAGTGTTTTGTCTTCGTCTTCTTGCCAGAACATAGCAGTAGTGTCCTATTTAACGGGCTGATTCAAAGGCGAGATTAAGTTGCTCATGCCAGTCATCGGGGCGATCGCCATAGTTAGGCGGCTCAATATCAACTTGAAAAAATAGCTCACCTGTCTCTATCGCAAAGGTTTGAATGGTTTGTTTTAGCTCATCAAAGCTGGAAATATCATCACCGCTTTGGAGGAGAATAGCGCTTAGTAATAGCATGATTTAGTCTTCTATTTGTTAGTTAAAATTGTTGAGTATCGGTTGTTTCTGTTAGCTCTGCTAAGGTTTAGGTTAAGCTTTTCATACTGCCACATCAACCTTATTATTTGTCCTAATCGACTGAATACAAGCAAATAACGCCACAACATTAGCCTCATCAAAGAATCCATAAGCACTTTCACTGTGTAAATCGGTAAAGGGTGATTCAAAAATATGCTTCACTTCTAGCACACCGTTATGCGTTAAATAATC
>DRMS01000244.1 GCA_011322515.1 Leucothrix mucor | reverse complement strand
TGGAGTATCTCAAGAGGCTCATAGTTGCTCTACGCAACGATTGATATGATTTTTCAGATTGGATGAACTCATGAGGCGCATAGTTACTCTACGCAACGAATAAGATCATCCAAGCTGGGATAAAAAGGCAAATTAGAGATCGGGAAGTTGTTTCGTACACGTTCCTTACTAAAGGATGTTTTAATTAACAGGGGTGTTTATGTCATTTATGGAATTTTTTCGCTGGTTAGCTTCTCTATTTAGTAATCGGTCAGGTGGGGGTACTGCGGATAATCCACTACTGGTCGATTTTACTACTGAGACGCACAAAGTCACTCTCTATGATGATATAGAGTTTAGAGTGGAGACCTCCCCGCGTGGCTACTATGAGAATATAGAAATCAGCCTTGAGGGAATGCAAAATATTAAGATAATCCAACCGTTTGATAAGATCACAGGCACGATGGTGATTCGTTTTAATAAACGCTCGCGCAATGCCAATGAGATTCAGCGTATAGTGGCAATGGATGGCGAGACCATTTTAAAGTTGGATATTACTGTATCGCTCATGTTGTTATTTTGGAGGAATCATGCAGGGCGCGCCAATGTCTGTGATGGCGAGCGCTTTCGTAATCAATGCGCTATTCGCATGGGGGAAGCGTTAGAGTTATCTGATATTAGCCTTTCAACTAGTCGCAAGGTATTGCGCCGTTGTCATACTGAATATGATGGCTATAGCAGTCATAAACATGGCAAAGTAAAAGGTCATGTGCTCGCGGCGCAAGAGTTAGCCAACTGGATAAAGACGCAACAAGGGATATTTGGCAAACGGCAAATTATACATTCAAAAGCTAAAATAGTAGGGCGCTCAGGGCTGTTATTTATCCGTGATGGCTGGGATACAACAGATCATATTGATGTTTGGAATGGTGAAGCCTTAGTCGGAGGCTTCGATTCCTATTTTGATGTCAACTATAAAGAAATGTGGTTTTGGGATGTGTATTAATAGGGCGATGATAATGAAAAAATTATTATTTATCTGTTTTTTGACACTAAGCACTAGCTTATGCGCTACGCCTAAACCCTTATTGCTTGAAGGCACTGTGGGTAGTTATTATTTTAAACTAAGTAATGATAAGCAACACTGTCAGCTTGCAATTAAAGATGCAGATAAAGTAATCCAGAGCTTTTCATTAAGTAGCCAATCTCCCTGTTATTTTTTTGCTGATAGCAAGCAAGAAAAAATTCAGACTTATTCTTACCCTGATGCCAAGGTTGATACTATTTTATTAATTGGTGGTACAGCAATAGAGCTAAGCGCAGAGGAAAGGCAATTAAAAAAATTGCCCACAGATAGTTATTGTACGCAAGATAGTCAGGCAATAACGCTAGAAAATGGCAAAATAAAAATAGGTGCAGTGAGAACAAAAACTTTTGCTTGTGCTGAAGACCGTCTTGATGAGATCGTTTATCAGCAGGTTTTACAAAACAAACGGGATGATATTGAAACCTACACAGCGCGACAAATACAAAAAAATATAAAGATGGAACGCTCTAATGCGTCATTTTTCGATCGTTTACAACAGAAAATTAATGCAATATTTTAATACCTACGCTAATCGTGATTTGTAGGATGGATAAGTGATAGCAAACAATCCACAATCCCCCTTCGACAAGCTTAGAAAGCTAGTTCCCTGAGCTTGCCGAAGGGTGCGGATGAATAGCAGAAACATTACCTGTCCTGCCTTAAACTGGTAGCCGATTTCATGCACGTTCCTTAACTAGTGGGAAATGTAATAACTAACAGCCAGTCCACCAACAATCCCCCATAGCTTCTTGAAAACTCATAGCAGCATTATATTTAGGGGCTTCAGCGCGTGGTTGGTTGATATATTCCTTAATACCAAAAAAGCCATAACGATTAAAACTTTGTGGTGAGGTAAATAACATAAACTGCTTACCACCACGATCTTTCCATTCATTGAGAAACTTGGTGTATAAGTCACCCATACGTGGGTCACGATTGGTAGCGGCAAATAAATCATGCAATGAATTCATTTTTTGCTGTGATAGGGTGGTATCACCATAATTAACAGTTAGATGTTGCCCACCTTCATAAGTGTATAGATCAACATCAAACTCGTTGGCAGTATTAATTTGATTGGTCATTAATTTTGTAATGGCATCAATGGAGTTTGTATCCCCTTTTAATCCAGCAGTCGCAGCGGTTGGTGTGTAAATACTATTAATAGTGGTAAATACATCATCTACTGACTTTGCTTCTACCAGTGTTTTTTCTACAACATCGGTATTATTACAAGCGGCGATTGGGGTCTCGCTGTCACCTGCTTTGGTACGACTCCAGCAACCGTGGAAGTAGGGTGCAACGGCGAGTACATCGGTTTCATCGGCGGCATTATTATAGGATAAAATTTCACGACTATAGGAGTGAGATTTATGCTGTCCACCCATAATGCGCACTAGCCTAGTCAAATTACCAAAGACCGTCTCAAAGTGTTTAAAAATCTCCACAGAGCGTTTGGAATAAAAACGTACGCGCGCGCTATGCTCTTCTGTACGGAAAGGTAATACTGGCTTATCTAAACCCAATTTTTTACCCATAACAACGGCATACTGCGCCCCCCAGAATCCACCATTCCAGACTTCATTGCTGTATTCAATATGTGCTTTTAGTGATTTATCTAGATTATTCTTAAGATAGCTTGCGTATCGATCAATATAATCATCACTAGCATTAAAGGGAAGAGTATACCAAGGATGAGCTTTGAGCAGATTAGCGAGTGCAACGGTGACTTCAAGCGGTACACCAAAGCGTTTAGTAACAATGGTTTTATGTGAACCACCCCAGCTAGCATCTGACATTTTTGCGATCTGATTCCAGCTTCTGTCACGGGTCAGGCAGTCATTATAGGAGTCATTATTAGGACAGGGGTTAATGTTATTGGAAGCAGGGCGGCGCGGTGTGGCTTCCATAAAATTCATCATCCGTAAGACACGAAAATCTTTATGAAAGGCGAGAAAATCGGGGTTAAAGATAATGGCTTCACGGTTATTTTTTAACACGTCAACAAAAGAGATATAGGGATTATCATTTGAACATTGATTGGCTGTTTCAACGCGTGTAAATGGGCTACCTTTACAGATACCACCTGGCATAATAATGCGGATATTGCGGATTGGGTCAGTAACATCGGTTTTAGTAATAAATACCTCAAGACCATGAATATATTGTGTTTTTGGTAAAGGTTTTATATCAATAGTTAAATGACCTTCTTCTAGTTGTTTTTTATGACTGCCCATATGGAAAAAATCAATATTACCTTTGCCCTCAAAAAGCACATGGTAACGACCTGAGGGAGCGCCTCCACTGGGCATAAATTGTAAAATACGCGTCATGGCATATTTTTTAGCACCTTGTGAGGCGCAACTAGCTGGTAAATCTAGCGGCCAACCTGCGCGGTCATAGCTAATATCGGTACAAGAATTTTCCATAAAAGGACGTGCAACGCGGAAAATATCCACAAAAGGTAGTGGTTGATAAATACCATCCGCTTCAGCTTGCGGTGTCTCTAGATTAATTCCCAGTGAGCGTCCTATTGGCAGAGAGGCGGGTTTAAATAGCGCTTGTTCAAGCTGATTAAGATTAAATCTAGCATTAATATGCGTAGCATTTTCAGCATTGAGGTCAGTCAATAATAAAGGCAAGTGCTTAATAACAGGGTTGTCGGCATTCTCTACTAGCTTCTCGATACTAATGGGTAAGTTATTAGGGCTAACACTACCAATATGCTTGCCTGCAATGCTAAAGGCGATATTATTTCCCGCTTCATAATTAAACAAACCAAAATTATCTGTTGTTCCTGAACGGCTTCCTGAACGGTATTCAATACCAGTAACGGGCTTGTTATTTAGTGTCAGTATTTTTTCTTCTTGCGAGTTAATAAGCGTTAAATACGTTGGCGATTGAATATACTTGGCGTTAGTTTCAAACTTTTTATAGAGTTCAGGCAGGGCTTTAAGCGACTCTCTGGGATCAGTATCAGAATTGATAATCTGTGTTAGGGTAATGGTTGAGTTATTATCAAGGGTAGATGCAGGTAGTTTCCCCAATGATTCGCTATCAAGAGAAAAAGAAATATTTTTTCCTTTTTCGTATTTAAACGCGCCGTTGGTATCAGTAATACCCGTTGTCTCGCCCGAGCGATAGTCAATCCCCGCTAATAATTTACCATTAACCGTTAGAACCCCCTCTTTTTTAACGATCTTCTCACTACTACTACCACCACCTCCACAGGCTGTTAATACAAATAGCAGAGTAATAAAGAGAATACTGAGCGGGTTGATATGAGTCATTATAGAATCCAGTGATTGTTATTTATAGCGTGACTTTATTGATTGTTATTCAAAAATAATATTTTCAATGTGTTAATTAAAGGGCTACCAACTCAAGGCGGGACAAGTCACGTCATAGCAAACAACCCGCACCCTTCGACAAGCTCAGGGAGCTAGCACCCTGAGCTTGTCGAAGGGTGCGGGTGAATAGCAGAAACATGAACTGTCCCGCCTTAAACTAGTAGCCAATTAAAGCATCATATCCTTGTTTTTGCTGATATGGAAATAAACGTTGTTATTTATCAATGGATAAGGTTTTGTTTTATTGTAAACTAGGAGTGAAAACGTCAGTTTTTCAGTGTGAATATGCTATACATTCCGCCATACAACACGATCAAACCCTAAAGACACCACTACAATACAAACCAGCCGCTTAGGTTCTTGGATGCGCTCATTGAATGTTATACGATAAGTGTTTAATTGTTTTTCAGCCTCATCTAATTTTTCCTGCACGATAGCAAGTTGCATTAACGTTTCGCGTGATTGTTCTCGCAACTGTTCCCCTGTTAACCCCAAATCCTGTAAACTTAAATATTTAAACTCTACTATAATATCTTTTAGGGTTTCATATTTTCGCATACTGGGGCGTATGGTCATCACGAGATCAGAGTACTGGCGTTTAACCACCCTTTCAGAATCCATTACATACCAAAGATCATTAAATAATAAGGTTAAAAAGGCAGTTTTTACGGTTAACTCATTACTCCATCGATAATCACGGTTATTGAAAACAGTGAAGTATTTTTCTTCCATATAATCAGCAAGCGGTTTTAAATCAGCGCTTTGATAAAATTTTTCCGCTAATTGTGCTGGCAATATTTGATCGCGTGATTTCGGTAATGCATGATTCAATAATTGCTTAACATACAATGCCTGAATCACTAGGTTGGGTACGCCCATTTGTAAGTTACCTAAACCCACAATATCTTTGATAGTCAAAATCCCAAAAAAATACATCAGTGAGATCATATAACGACTATCGTGTTGTAAGCGCTCAAGGTGCTCAATACCAAACTGATTTTCCAATAGCGGCAGAGTAGGAGGATTTTCTGCATCCATGATTTGCTCTAAGACCTTAGTCCCTTCGGGTAACTGGGCGATATAACGAATACGCCCTGCATCGGTGGCAAGATTGGCATCCAGCATTTGGCGGGGAGTTTCGCATTTTTTCTGATAATGTCGGAGAAAATAGAAACAAAGGGTCGGGTTATAAAGCGTTTCCTGATCGGTATTTTGACAAAAACGATAGCCATTATAAAAGTCTTTCATTGTCGCTAATAGTGAGTGACACTCTTTTGGCGATTGACCACATTCCTCCGTTACCTGTGTGACAAGCTGGGTTAATTCATCATTCGTTACACCACATAATGCATTAAATTCATCCTCCATAAAAATAGACGTTGCCACATTATAACCGCTCGTAACATCACTTAATACCAAGGGCGCAACGCCTGTAATAAAGACACGTTCAATGCCACCTTCCGTCGCGCTGCCTTTAATGATTTTGAAGAGTGATTTAACAATGCCTTCACCTTCCAATAGATCAAGGTAACGCTTTTTATCGGCAATATCATGCATTAACACTTCATTAGCAAAATTATCGTATTCATCAATGAATAAGTAGATGGATTGTCCGCTATGTCTCACAACCGCTGTCAACTCTTCTAATGAGAGCAATGCATTTGTTGAAGAAATGATCGGTTGCCCCGTGAGTCGATCAGCATAGTAAACTAAAAAATCACGAATACTGCTATTCACATGATCAAATAAGTTTTTCTTAATCTGCTCAATATTGCCTTGCCCCGACACCATGGAAAAATCCCATTGCAAAATAAGATATTGATTATGCTCAGGTGTGGGGTTAGCACCTATCGTTAAATCACCGAATAGCGACTCAAATTGATCCGCTTTATTCATATCATAATAATTAGACAGCATCGATAATAATAATGATTTTCCAAAACGACGCGGGCGCAAGAAGACTAACTGCCGTCCCACCTCTTCTAATAAGGGTAAGTAGTTAGTGCGGTCGATATAAAGATAATTATCAGTACGAATACGGTGAAAATTACTCATCCCATAAGGAAAACGAATCATAGCAAGGCATCCAAAGTTAAAAATAGATGTCTCTTAGTTTAGCATATTGATCTGGAAGTCTTCTGTAACGCATAAAAATATCCACTTATCTGTTAATTTAGAGATTTAATCTATAAGCATATAGTACGGCTGAAAATAATTAATGTAGTTTATTACTATAGCTCAAGGCTTTGAAAGTGATTTTTATTTTGAAAAATTATTGCGGTAACATTTTGAAGATTTAGGAGTTGTCGTTAAAATGAATTAGGTTGTTATTTTCTGTCGATTAAGAATAAAAGAACGATAACGGTTCAGCTTAAAATATTAAAAAATAAGGAGATAGTATGAATATATCAAGTGAAATAATAACAGCAATTAAAGAAAACAGCACTAGTGAGAAAAAAGAATTATCTAATGAAAAAAGTCTATCTATATTTGATAAAATTTCAGCATCATATGCCAAGTTAACCAATAAAATTGATCGTTATACCCATGAAATAAAAGTGCTAAGAAAAAATGCTAATAAATTAAAAGAAGAAATACATCTAAAAAAGAATATAGATAATACTATAGAGCCTGAAATTAATATTGAGGATA
>DRMS01000243.1 GCA_011322515.1 Leucothrix mucor | reverse complement strand
TCATTGAGCCGATATTGTGGATCCATTGCGTGCATATCCACATGAGGGCCGTATTCTGATGCGGGATGCTTAATCATGCTTTTGGACATGTCCATTTTGGAATGATCCATACCTTGCATATTGCCACCACTCATATCCATTTTAGAATGATCCATGCCTTGCATATTGCCACCACTCATATTCATTTTAGAGTGATCCATTCCTTGCATCTTGCCACCACTCATATTCATTTTAGAGTGATCCATGCCTTTCATCTTGCCGCCACTCATATCCATTTTGGAGTGATCTACCTTTGGCATTGGCATTTTCATCTTAGAATGATCCATCTTGGAGTGATCTACTGTGGTCTCTGCACTGGTTGCCCCTTTTGCTCCTTTCATCCCCATCGCGCCATGATCCATACCCTTCATCGACCCCATATTCATGCCCATATCGGCATGGGTGAGTAATGGCATGGGGTCAAGTTTTGGCACTGAGGCGGTGAGTGAGTGATCAGGCGTTAATGTGCCTCTGGCATAACCAGAACGACCAATGGATTGGGCAAAAAGGGTATAGGCTTGCGCTTCTGGCTCAACAATCACATCATAATTTTCTGCCACACCAATACGAAACTCATCCACACGAACAGGTTTTATATCTTGTCCATCGGCTGCCACTACCGTCATTTTTAAGCCTGGAATACGTACATCAAAAAAGCTCATTGCCGAGCCATTCACAAAGCGCAATAGGACTTTTTCACCTGCTTTAAATAAGCCTTTCCAGCCTTGTGCTGGCGTGACACCATTCATTAAAAAGGTGTAGGTATAGCCTGTGACATCAGAAATATCACGTTGGCTCATGCGCATTTCATTCCACATTTTGCGCGTTTCCCATGTCTTAGCGACACCGTTTGCCTGAATTTCACTCATCAGATTGCTTAGAGTGCGCTCTTTAAAATTATAGTAATGGCTCAGTTTTTTAAGCTTGGCATAAATCTGATTCGGATCTTCATCACTCCAGTCGGTTAGAAAGATCATATGCTCACGGTCATATTGATAAGTTGATGCTGTTTTTGGATCAATAATAATCGCACCATGCGCGCCCGTTTGCTCCTGATAACCCGAATGACTGTGATACCAATAACTACCACTTTGTTGCACTTTAAAGCGATAAGTGAAGGTTGTGTTCGGTGCAATACCATCAAAAGTAAGCCCAGGAACACCATCCATTCTATTGGGTAAAATAAGCCCATGCCAATGAATAGAGCTACTCACAGGTAGTTTATTAGTCACCCGTAGCGTAACTGTTTCGCCTTCTTTCCAGCGTAAAATAGGACCAGGAAGACCGCCATTAATCGCCGTGGCTACACGGGTTCTACCTGTAAAATTAACACGCTGTTCACTAATGGTTAAATCAAATTGAGTACCACGTAATTCTTTATTTTTACTAAAATTTTTACTACGATTTGTAGTAGTCCCCGCTCCTGATGAAGGAATAGAGGTACATCCTGTTAGTCCTAAACTAGTGATAGCCCCCCCCATAGCAAGCCCTGTCACAAAACGACGACGCAATGGATTAATAGGAGAATTTTTGTCTGTTATTTCTTTCATGGTTTGTAAGCCCTATGAAAAAGCTAAATCGTGCCATTGGCAAGATATGCTTGGGATTCATGATCTAAGTACCCGCGCAGAATTAATTTAACAATTTGATCCCTGTTTTCTGATCTTCTTCGTTATTGCCTTAGGAACGAGCACGGAATAACTTCGCGAAGTTCTAACGCAGAGTTTTTATTTCAGATTGAATGAACTCATAAGGCGCATAGTCACTCTACGCAACGAATGAGATCATCCAAGCTGGGATAAAAAAGCAAGTTAGAGATCGGGATGTTGTTTCGTACTCGTTCCTTAGTCGCATAGCTCACTATGCTCCCGCTACAACGCCTCGAATATCAAAAAACAGGAAATGGAATTTTGTTAGATTAATTTTCCTTGGCTACTTAAGAAACCAATCCACGCAAACCATGCTTGTCAGGATAGACATTAAGAGGAGGTGCTTTAACGAGGAGTAATCCTGTTAATAGATTAAGAACGAGTGATAAAAGTACTGGGAGTCAGTAGTACGCTTATACAGTCCCTGCAACACATCCACCTTCTGCAAAAAATGCGTGAATTGGTCAAATTGGGATAGATTTAGGAAACGTTTAAACGAGAGGAGGACGCAACTCAGGAGAAATAGAACGAGTATAGAAATACACAAAGGCTATTTCAGGGTTGTTGTTGCTAATATTAAAGGGAAAGGTAAAAGAAAAATTAGCAATATAAGCAGGAGAAACGGTGCAAGCAGCAGCGCATTTTGCCTTGCAAAGATCACTGGATAGTCCGTCCATAGTACAAGTATCATGGGATAACATGCTGAGACAATGCTCGCTATCATCACTAGCGGACATTGTATGCTCGCTGGTTTGGCTTATTGTATTATCCGCATTAAAAGATACCATTGCCATAGCCCCTACGGGGGAAAGCAATGTATTTAATGCAAAAATAAGAATAAGTAAACGTGTCATAATACTGTACAGAACCTTAAAGTAAGTAAGCGAATGCTAGCATAAAAAAAACCCAATAGGGATAAATACATAAAAAAAATAGGCTACTTATCCCTTAAGATTAATTAATTAATGATTGGTTGAATAGTAAAGTGGATCCCAAAAAATAGTGCCCGCTGGAATATTATCTTGATTAAGAATAGACACCTTATGAAATCCTATAGGACTATAGCTTGAGCTATTGTAAGTAAATAAATCAGCTTCAGCACCATCATACAATGCTTCTAGGTTACTTTGATGTACCACTGATACTGTGGCTACATCAAGACCATAATCCTCTTCACTTGCTGATACTGCACTAGTGACTATTAAGCTAAAAACAGTTGCTAATAAAACTTTTTGCGTCTTGTTTTTCATGATTCTCTCTCTTAAATTATGTATGAATTGTTATTTTTTTAATAAAAATATTACTGGTTAGTCATAGAATAAAGCGGGTCTATGCCGTTCTCATAAAGACTATTAGCAGAAGCCGATGTTTTATGAAATTTAACGGGGGAATAGGTTGTGCTGTTATAAGTAAAAAGATCAGCCTCTGAACCATCATATAAAGGTTCAGCACTTCCTTCATGCACAACAGATACTGCGGGTGCATCATAACCTGCAAGATCATAATCTTCTTCACTTGCTGATACTGAACTAGCGACTATTAAACTAAAAACAGTTGCTAATAAAACTTTTTGTGTATTGTTTTTCATAATATTCTTCTCTTTCGAAGGGTTAGTTATAATAAGTTTGCTTATTTTTAATAAACGCTATTTTGTTTTTTCTGGATGCAGTTTAATTACTATTTTCTTGGACATTAAATCCGCTTCCTTTTTTATTAATGGCAAAATTATTTAAACCTGTCAACAATTAATTTAATTTTTATTTTAAATTAATCCATTATAAACAGGCGCAAAAATACATTTAATTTATTAATAAATTAAAAATAAAGAGTGCAATAGATTATTTAATTAATAATGTTTTCTAGACGCTATTTAGCCTAAATACATAAATTAATATTCTGCCAATTAAAATAATAAATTATTAGCAAAATTAAGGAATAGAACATTCCTATCGTTTATTAAACAGATGGTGGGTGTAGCTCAGGAGAAATTGAGCGAGTATAGAAATAGGCGAACACTG
>DRMS01000242.1 GCA_011322515.1 Leucothrix mucor | reverse complement strand
TAATCTAACAATTTGATTCCTATTTTTTGATCTTCTTCATTATTGCTTTGGTCACATAGCTCACTATGCTCTCGCTATAACGCCTTGAATATCAAAAAATAGGAAATAAAATTTTCCCTCGTTCCTATGCTTCTGCGTGGGAACGAGGGTGCATAAACATACGTTAATAGTTTTTCAGGCTACCAATTTAAGCTGGGACAGTTAATGTTTCTGCCTATTCACCCGCACCCTTCGACAAGCTCAGGAAGCGGTGTCCTGAGTCTACCGAAGGGCTAGTTCCCTGAGCTTGTCGAAGGGCGCGGGTTGTTTGCTATGACTTTACTTGTCCCGCCTTAAGTTGGTAGCCGTTTTTCACTGCGTAACATCCGTTAGTTAATCAGTATGTATTTCTTCATTAGCAATATCAGAGAAGCTGATATTGCTACGACTTCCTGCAGTTGCATTTGCCTGCCAAATGCCATTAGTGGCGCTATGACGTAGGATGCTATTGCTTATATCAGCTCTTGAATCATTGAAGAACATTCCAACTAGACTTGGTGCATTTCCACCTGGCTGACCTCCATATTCAACAACGGTATGATCCAACTTATTAGAGACACTGTTGGTGAGGAATTGAATTCCTGACCAATAACCTGATATTTGTTGCTGTCCTGTAAATATAATTGGCTGGCTGTCAGTTCCTATTGCGGATAGAGAGCCTTGATTGGAGGTTTTTAATCCACCGCCTGCTGCAAATACAAGCTTTGTTCCTGCCTCAATAATTAAACTTGAGAAAATATAATGGCTACCAAGGTGGTAAGGTACACCCAAGCTTTTCATCGTTTGGTCACTCTTAAAACCACCGTTTGCTAGTACGATGGGATCATTGTAATTACTCGCATAATCAAGCTGACTAACAATATCAGGATTAATGAATACAGAGCCTTTTTCATTATTCGTTAAGTTAATATTTTTCACATCAATAATATGTTTAGGATTAGTAAAATCCAAACCATAGCCTAAGCTATTGCTAACTGAGCTATTATGTAGCTTTAAACGACCTGGTGTGCTAAATAATGTTATTGCACCTTCTCCATTTCCTGATGTGCCGCCTGCATAATCAACCTTTACATGCTCAAGCTCATTTGCAGTACCACTGAATGTAAATTGTAAACCATGCCAATAACCTGGTGTTGTTTGTTCTGCGGTGAATGTAATCTTTTCTGTCTGTGTTCCTTTGGCTATTAATGTTCCATCTTTTTCAATCCTAAAATTACCATCTGCCTTAAAAACTAGAGTAGTGTTAGGGTTAATGCGTAGTAATGCTTCTAAGTTGATATTTTTCAACTTATAAGGTACATCAAGTGCATTCCATGTTTGATCAGTTAATACGGTAGTAGAGTCAGGAATAGAAATATAATTTTTATTAGCCGCATTACCAGAAAAAACAGAGGCACTATCTAGCTTGCCAATTTTATCTGCTGGGATGTGTATGGGGGCTCCTTCATTAGCGGTCAAGATATTATTATCAAATTGATCTAGCTTTACACCGCTATCAATTTTTAAGCCATAAGCAGAGCTTTTACGCAATGTACTGTGGCTGATCTTCATGCGGGTTTCACTTTGAAGTGCTAAGTTTGCACCTATTCCACCGCCGTATTCAACGGTGACGTATTTGAATTCATTTTTTAGGTTATTGGAATTATAGTAAGAAATACCGTCCCAATATCCTGGTGTTGCTTGCGTACCCGTAAAAACAATAGGGGAAGATTCCGTGCCTACCGCATTTAAAGCACCATCAGACCTGATGGTTAAGCGCTTTCCCGAAGCAAAGCGTAGTTTTACTCCTGGGTTGATGGTAAGGGTTGCGCCACCTTCTACATAAATATCATTCTCTATTTTATAGCAGGATGAATTCAGGGTTCTATCTGTATCTATTGATGTGTCTTGTAACTCCGTACAACTTACAATAGCAGAATCTTTAATCGTTAAAATAGAGTTTGATAGCACATTTCCAGTTGCAGAGTCTGTTAATTTTAATGCAACCGTTTCATCACTTTCCACAATAGCATCCGATAAGAGGCTAACTGTAAAAGACTTGCTACTTGTATCATTCGCTGTCCAGTTTAATTGCCCTGTCGTTGCAATAAAATCAGCGCCACTAGACGCTGAACCTGCGCTCACGGAATAATTAACAGTAGAATATTGTGTGGTATTACCGCTACGATTAACCGTGATAACAACACTTGTTTCACTTTCAGATGCTTGGTAATCACTATTATCAAAAGAGTAAGTTGCGACTCCTGCTTGTGATTGTTCGCCACCATCATCAGTCTTGCTTCCGTTACAGCCCGATAAAGCAGACAATAAAGAAAGGCTAATTGCTAATGCGAGAGGTTTAACAGCATTGTATTTTTTATCATTAGATACATTAATTTTCATTGGGGGCTACTCTTTTATTTTTAGTATTAAGAAGAAAATAATTGTATGAAGTCCCCACCATACAAACACTGAACAAGCTAGCCACTCAATCTAG
>DRMS01000241.1 GCA_011322515.1 Leucothrix mucor | reverse complement strand
CCTACCGAGCTTTTCTCACGCGGTATTGGTGAAGTCACTGATATTGTTGAAAAAGAAATGTATACCTTTGCAGATCGCAATGGTGATAGTCTCTCAATGCGCCCAGAAGGCACTGCAAGTTGTGTTCGTGCAGGTATTCAGCATGGACTCTTGCATAATCAGCAACAACGTATCTGGTATACAGGCCCTATGTTTCGTCATGAACGTCCTCAAAAAGGACGTTATCGGCAATTTTATCAAGCGGGGATTGAAACTTACGGCATTGCAACCCCTGATATTGATGCAGAAGTCATTGCGGTTGGTGCGCGTCTATGGAAACAGCTTGGGCTTAAAGGGATTAAATTACAATTAAATACATTGGGGAGTGATGAAGCACGACAACAATATCGTGATGTGCTAATTGACTATTTTTCTGCGCACGAAGCGCAATTAGATGAAGACTCAAAGCGTCGCCTGCATAAAAACCCGCTACGCATTTTGGATACAAAAAACCCTGATTTAAAAGAACTTGTTGCTGCCGCGCCTAATTTAATGGATTACTTGGATGATGAATCCAAACAACATTTTGATGGCTTATGTACGCGTTTGGATGTTATGGGTGTGGAGTATGAGATTAATCCACGCTTAGTTCGTGGTATTGATTATTATAACCGCACTGTATTTGAATGGGTAACTGAGGAACTTGGCGCTCAAGGTACGGTCTGTGCAGGTGGGCGCTATGATGGACTAGTAAAACAACTGGGTGGTCGGGCAACTCCTGCTTGTGGTTTTGGCATTGGGCTAGAACGCCTGCTATTATTAATGGAAGCACAGCAAATACAAATACCCGCATTAGCACCCAATGTCTATCTTGTTCTAGCGGGCGAAGAAGCGCAAATTGCGGGGGTTAAACTGGCTGAATCGTTACGGGATTCGCAAACTAACTTATCGTTACAAAGTAATGTAGCAGCAGGAAGCTTTAAAGCACAGATAAAACGTGCGGATAAATCAGGTGCAAAATATGCCTTTATTCTTGGTGGTAGTGAGGTAGAAGGGAATACCATTACCATCAAACCATTGCGGTCAAGTGCGGAGCAACAAACAATCCCACAAGACCAACTAAATAATTTTATTAAAGAAAACATAGTGAAGGGGAAGTAAATGGCCGATTTAATGACAGGCTTAAAGACTGATGAGGAAAAAGCAGAAGAAATTAAACTGTGGTGGAAAGAAAATGGCAACTCTATTTTAGCAGGGGTTGCACTAGCCGTTGCAGGTGTCTTTGGATGGCAACAATGGCAAGCCTATAAGGTAAGCCAGTCTGAAGAAGCATCAGGTCTGTTCTCACAAATCACTAACGGCACCGCTATTGACCGAGCAGGTACCATCAAGAAACTTGAAAATGATTATAGCGCGACCCCTTATGCTGCTTTTGCTTCTATGGAAAAAGCCAAAACTGCAAAAGATAATAAAGTAGCGATTGAAGCATTACGCGCTGCGGCTGAGTCTAAACAAATTAATGTTGCTCGAATTGCCAAACTGCGCTTAAGCCGTGCTCTTATTGCCGATGGTCAGCTTAATAAAGCAGCTTCACTCCTTAAAGAAAAATTTCCTTCTGCTTATACTTCATTGCTTGAAGAGCTAAAAGGTGATCTACATTTAGCTAAAAAAGAAATTGATCAGGCTCGCCAATCCTATGATCGTGCCATACTAAGCGCAGGAAGAGATTCGGTTGAGTTTTTGAAAATGAAGCGTAATAATCTTGGTGAAGGAGCATAAGTTCTAGTGAATAAACGACTATCAGTATTAAAACTACTTCTATTGGTTACCCCCTTATTCGTTAGTCTAACGGGGTGTAGTGGGCAAAGTATGTTTGGTAGTCAGCTATTTTCACAAAAAGAGAAAATTGTTCCCTTAAAAGCGCTTAAAGAAGTCAAATCAACGATTGCACTTAAAACGCTATGGCAAGTACCAACGGGTAGCGCTTCTGCCAATAGTAAAATACATCCTTTTCTTGGTAGTGGCTCTGTGATTGTTGCTGGCGGTACCAGTATAAGTGCATGGGATAAAAGTTCAGGTAAGTCGATCTGGAAGCATAATATTGGTGAAAGTATTAGCGGTGGCGTTAATGGTGGTAATAATATTGTATTTCTGGGAACGGATCATGGCAATGCGCTTGCTTTGGATGAAAAAACAGGTAAGACATTATGGATCAAGCACTTAAACGCTGAAATACTAAGTGTTTCAGCGGCAAAAAATGGGCGTATTGTATTCCGCACGATTGATGGCAAGCTACATGGACTATCAACCCAAACAGGTGATATTGCTTGGCAACAGCAACAATTAACACCCGTGCTTTCCCTTTATGGCGCAAGCGTTCCCGTTCTTGCAGGTCCTTATGTGATTGCTGGCTTTGATAATGGCAAGCTGGTTGCCTATGAATTACAAAAAGGATCACCTGTTTGGGAGGCAACCTTGACACTTCCGCGCGGTGATAATGAGCTTGATCGTATGGTAGATGTCGATGGCAAGCTAAAAGCCCTTGGCAGTGCGATGTTTGCCAGCAGTTTCCACGGACGGGTTTCAGGTGTTGATTTAAAAACAGGAAAAATTTATTGGGCTAAAAAACACTCATCCTATACAGGTGCAGATGCTAATCCTGAAGGTGTTTTTACCGCAGATGAAGCAGGAAATATCTGGAGATTAGAACCTCAAACAGGTAATCCAATGTGGAAAATGGATGATTTGATACGCAGAGAACCAACGACACCCGCTCTCATCAATTCAAATTTAATCGTAGTGGGTGATAAAAAAGGCAATTTACACTTTATTAATATCAATAATGGGCAATTTGCAGCACGTATAACAGGTGATAAAGCAGGGTATAATATTGCTTCGAAAGTGGAAGGGAACAAAGTCTATAGCTTTGGGCGTGGGGGACTGTTAACAGCGATTGCTGTTCAATAGAATAGAATATTATGCTTCCCATCTAATTTAGGAAAATGGAAGCGATGCTTTAGCTTTACTCTCTCCCAATGCTGTTAGATGAGGCGGTTTTATTTTCCTATTAAGCCATTTTCGGCTACCAATTTAAGACGGGACAAATCCTGCGTAGGTCGGGTTAGCTTATCAAGCGTAGCGAGGTAACGTAACCCGACGCAATACCCAGCAAGTTGCACAATACTTGTCGGGTTACGTTTTTTGCAAGCAAAAAAATCTAACCCGACCTACAATTCCAGCCAAGCAACTGTCCCATGTTAAATTGGTAGCCTCAAAGGCTTATTAAATTTTCGTTTTTTCTCTTTCCGAGACAAAGGAAGTTCTCCCATTTGCTTATCTATCCATTCAAGTACATTTGGGCTACCAGTTTAAGGCGGGACAGTTAATGTTTCTGCCTATTCACCCGCACCCTTCGACAAGCTCAGGAAGCGGTGTCCTGAGTCTACCGAAGGGCTAGTTCCCTGAGCTTGTCGAAGGATGCGGATTGTTTGCTATGACTTTACTTGTCTCACCTTAAGTTGGTAGCCCCATTTTCCTCACCTAACGGCATCAGGAAGTAGCGAGCCTGAAAACTCACCTCCTCTTCAATTAAGTGGGAAATGTAATACGAGGCTATTAATTTAAAGCGGGATTGCTATACCTTGGGTGCAAAAAATAATTTTCCACAAAGACGTAAGGTATGCAAAGGATATTTTTTGTCTTTTCTTGGGGTACTCTGCATCTTTGCGAGATAATTTGTTTTCTTCCTAACGCCATGAATTAATAAGCTGTCCCGTCTTAAGTTAGCAGTCCACTTATCCATCTTATTGCTTAAATCAATTTTCTAAAAAAGTAAAAGCGCTAGCAATAGCGATTTAAAAAATTATCTATTTTGATAATTAACTATCTAAAAAGATCATAAAAATAAAGAAAAAACACACCTATCTTCTTGCGAAAATAAAAAAACACATATTAAACATGCATTTATAAAAAATAATAAAAACTTGGCACGCTTTCTGCAATATCACTATCAACTACATAGTCTGCATGATTAACAACAAGTGGTTTTCATATTTTCACTTATTGAATCCACTTTGGCGTATTGCTTATTAGCCTTGCTTTATTCAATGGTTGATTTTTGCTGATACGTGCCTATCGAGGCTATGCGGTTTGGGCGGAAGCCTGTTTTTTTGCCATTCACGGTTGGTTTCATTGAAATGCAGGTTCGACTCCTGCACTTGGCTCTATACGGATGCTCTATGGAGAGCAAATAGCCTATCACGCTATCGACCTTAAAGGTCTAGTGGGTTCGATTCCCACCTGTATAACTGTAGCTCATTTGGTAGAGCGATAGACATTGGATCTATTGGTAGTTGGTTCGATTCCAACCAGTTGCGAGCATCCTCTCGCTAAAAAAGGGACAACACTTACCCAGTGTCTTTATAAAAACTACAGTGCTGCCTCGTAGCACATACTGAACGCGTTAATAGCCAATGAGTGGTTGACGTAATACTTATTCCTACGGGATGGATTTTGTAATTTAACTATCCCCCGCCGTAGAAAAGTAAGCCTTACCTCGCTACCCACGCTAGCAACCCATCAGCATGTGGAGGCAGTCATTTATTTTGAGGGAAATATTATGTTGATCAATACAACAATTACAGATTTACAACGTGGCTTGTTATTTTGCAACGGCAGTTTTGACAAGGTACTGATGCCAGGAAAGCATCGTCATTTTTCTTTAGGTAAAACCTATACGCATACTCGTTATGATATTACTACTATTCAAGGTGTTGAGATTGATAAAAAAATGAATCAATTATTAGCACTTTACCCAGAGCGTTTTGAGGCGCATCTGGAGATTATCGAAACCAAAGCCGATGAAATTGGCTTGGTCTATCAAAATAATCAATTAGTCCATTTGATCGTAGAAAATCGGAAGATAGCTTACTGGAAAGGTATTGGTTGCCCAACGGTAAACATCATTAATATCAAAGAAAATCCAACGCTTGACCAAGAGTTAGGCGAAGCCGTCATGCGCTTGCCAAACATATCTAAAGTACAACGCATTCAGGTTTTGGAAGAACAGAAAGTATTAATAACTCGACAAGGCTTGTTTGAAGATATTTTAGATGCAGGCATCTATTATTTTTGGAAAACAGATAATCAGTTCAAAGCGATGAATATTGATACCCATACCGCAAAGCATCACTG
>DRMS01000240.1 GCA_011322515.1 Leucothrix mucor | reverse complement strand
TTTATGCTATTCACCCGCACCCTTCGACAAGCTCAGGAAGCTAGTTCCCTGAGCTTGTCGAAGGGTGCGGGTTATTTGCTATGACTTTACTTGTCCCGCCTTAAGTTGGTAGCCGAAAGTGTCAACTAAGAAATGAAGGATGCCAAGGATTGAATATTTTATTACTGGCAAGCACTTAATATAGTCTGATTATATTTTTCTGCATAAGTAACAAATGCGCTATAAAAACGTCGATGATGCTGACCATAAAGTTGATCCCCGAAGCCTCTTTCATAGCGCAAGCCACATTGCCCTTTTAGCATTGAGTAGGTATTAGCATCAACACCTGGAATATTCAATCCTCTACCTGCTTTAGCAATAAATTTTTTATCACCACTGGCAATTGCTTGTTGTGCATCATCAACAGGATTGCGCTGGTTTAAATCCGCTAGTTTTTGGATAAATTCATGATCTTTTGACTGCCTTGGAGGACTGACTGTATTGATTCCTCCAGAATCGGTATCTTTTTTATCACTGTTTGACATGCATCCCTGCTGTGTTATTAGCACGATTCCTATTAGTGCTATCGTATTTTTATTTCTCATAATTTAAACCTTCGAATCCCCTGAATACAGGCTAGTAGCAAGAATAACAATAATAATTGTGGCAATATCAAGCCTGTACTTTTTTTCTTAGTGGTTGGTGTTTCCTTAGCATTATCGCTTATAGTGAAATTTGCAGGAGAAAGTGCAAAAAATATATTATTACTACAGCTTATTTTTAAGCGTGCTCGGGTACTTTCTTTTGTCTCTGCTGGAATAGTGATTTCTTCACTACCATCATTTTGCACATTTCTTTTGAGCATTGCAAAATGCTCTCCACCGTTTGTGGATAATGCAATATCCACTTTAGCACAATTAATAGGGCTGGCATCAGTATTTGCTACATTCCATACGATGGATAATTTTTGTTTTCGCTTTATAGTCGTTGATGCATTAGGCTCTCTTATTGAAAATGCACTACCTGTATCATGTACTCTTAATTGAATCCCATCACTTGCAACACCGCCTTTTCCATCTCTAACCACCACATTAAATTTCAATGTGCGTGAAGTGGTTGGCAAAATTTCACCTTTTGTCTTAGTTCCTGCTAATACATCAGATAATTTAGGGATGCTTCTTTGTGCAGATTTTGAAGGGAGATAAGAGCGAATAATTGGATTACTGCCTTTGTCAATATCAGGAGAAGACGCCGCGCCTAGATCCATTTGATCCCATGCATAGGTCAGTGCATCATTATCCGCATCGGTTGCCCTTGCACTTAATAGAAAAGGTGTTCGTGCTGGAAGTGTATAATTCTTCCCTGCATCTACCTCAGGCTGTGTATTATTTAGCGTCTTAATTTTTGCGCAACTAGCACCTTTTCCTTCTCGTGTATAGCGCATTATTTGTTGAATACTAGCAGAGTGAAACACAGCATCGGTATTTTTCTGTAAATTATCCGCTCCACAAATACCTGCATAGGCCATTATGGTTGAGCCACTGCCAGGCTCATAAGCGGTACTGGCATTACGTGCTGCACAATTTCCTTTAGTGCCATTAAATGTATGCTCAGCACCCAATTGATGCCCTAGCTCATGCGCTACAAAATCAATATAAAATACATCATTATTGGGTGATGCAAGTCCTGTCGCACCAATTGCTTTTAGTCCATTTTGACAAGCGGCATCTAAAACAGCAATTCCCCCCTCGCCTGTTCCAAACACATGACCAATATCATAATGATTACGACCAATAACATCATCCAGATTGATTTGATTTTCATCAGATGCTTGATCACTGGAGCTATTAGTATAGGGATCAAAAAAACTATTGGTGTAAATAATCTGATCATTCTGTGCAACAAGAATAAGCCGAATACTAAGATCCCGTTCATAGATTTCATTAACACGGTTAATCGTAGTCACTACCGCCGCTAAGCCCTCTGCAACAGTACCACCAAAAAAGTGCGTATATTCCCCCGTTGTTGCGACAGCTAAACGATAAGTCTGAAAAACAGAACTTGCCGATTTTGCCAAGCTAGGTTGTAAATCTGTAGAGCGATTTTGCTTTAGTACCGTATTATTTAGTTTGCACTGATGTGTGGAAGAATGTGTGGAGGGACGTTGCTGGCTCAAATAGTAAGAAGTACCCGCAATGATTTCAGGGTCAATAAAGACCATTTCACCATTTGTTAGGCTTAATATTGCATGGAAACCTGCGGGAGTAAAATCTAGTCGCCCACTCAGCACGTTATCAGTGCCATGGACTTTCCATGTTTGCATTTGTGGATATTTCTCCGCTAGAGCAGATTCCATAATAGATGATGTTTCAACACTAACTAATTCTGTCTCACCCGAAGGCAGCGGCAATGCTATTTGTAATGTTACTTGTCGTGCTATTTTCTGAGAACCAGTTTCATCAGGCGCAGTGTTTAATTGTTCTAATAAACGCCTTGCATCCAACATTAGCCAGCGCCCCTGTTGCCTATTTCTGGCTTGTTTAGTAGTGCTAGGCGTATCTACATCACTCCAGATTGATGTTTTTTCCACCGCAACTGCGCTTGTTTTAACGATTAAAACTATTAGAAACAAGAAAAAATATAAAATATGCTTCATTAGAGTCCTCGGATTAGTTTTGAGTTAATTTAACCATTTCTGACGCTTTATAATGATTGGTCTATAATTCACAGAGTGGCTACCAATTTAACATGGGACAGTTGCTTGGCTGGAATTGTAGGTCGGGTTAGATTTTTTTGCTTGCAAAAAAACGTAACCCGACAAGCAGTGTGGAACTTGCTGGGGGGGGCGTCGGGTTACGTTACCTCGCTACGCTTGATAAGCTAACCAGACCTACGCAGGATTTGTCCCGCCTTAAATTGGTAGCCCACAGAGTCACTGCTTAGCAATATAATACTTATAGAAGCTCCAGAGGGATTCATATTATGAAAAATCTTAACAAATTAATAATTACATTATCACTTTGTGCAACAATGCTACTTATTGGCTCATGTAATGAAGTGAAATCACCCACATCAAAAGTAGCAACATTAGCGAATACATCATGGAAACTGGTTGTCATGAACGGCAAGCAGATGCGCAAGGGAAAACGGGCGATCACGCTTAATTTTTCAGAGTCACGTGCAAGTGGTTTTTCGGGGTGTAATCAGTATTTTTCTGATTACGCGCTATCAAATAGCAATGATATTAAATTTACGATGATTGGTAGTACGAAGAGAGGATGCTTTCCACAAAAGATAACTAAGCGAGAGCGTCGTTATTTGAATATCTTAAGAGCTACTCATTCTTTTCGTGATAGAGGGGATCACCTGATTCTTAAAGGTGGGCAAGGCAAGATGAAATTTATTAAACAATAACGTTGTGTTTTGCAATGTGGTGGTTGAGTTAGTGGTATTTGATTACACTATTTCCCTCTACAGAGAGCCTAAAACATTACCGTGAAGGTGACGATTTATAATTTAAATGAATGCCATTCTGTATTAATAATGCCTCATGCAACGGGGTTGGACGTAGACGTTCTGCAATATTATAGGCGAGCATATTGCCAAACATGAGTGGCAAGATGAGTGAATAATTACCTGTCATTTCATAGACAAGTAATACGGAGGTAAACGGTACGCGAATGCTACCCGCAAAAAATGCCCCCATGCCAAGTAGCGCTGCACCGCCAATAATATTATTGGAAAGGTCAAAAAAGTGGATTAATAAAGAGCCTAGTGAACCACCTAACATCATGCCTATATATAGTGAGGGTGCAATAATCCCCCCACTTCCACCTGATGAATAACTTAATATGGTTGCTATTATTTTACCAATAAAAAGTACAACCAACGTCACACCAACAATATTGCCGCTCAAAGTATCACTAAAGTCATTATAACCTAGTCCAAATATGCCTTCATGCTCTGTGATTATAAAGACCATTGTTCCTGTAATACCCATTGCTAAGCCTCCGATTGCGGGCTTTCCCCAGTCAGGGCATTGTCTCCAGTTTTGAAATATTTTACGTGTACCAAGCAAACCTGAAACAAACACATGAGAAAATACACCGCCTAATACACCAATAGGTAGGCAAATTAACATCCACCAGTCAATATCAAATGGAGGCAGACCAACTAGGTACACTGGGTTTGAGCCTAATACAAGGCGTTCAACGGCTGCGGCAGTAACGGCTGCAAAGATTATACCGCCGATTGCTTTGGCTCTATAATCGTGTAATAAAATTTCTTCTATTACAAAGGTGATGGCGGCTAACGGGGTATTAAAAGCGGCTGCTAAACCTGCTCCCATACCGATGGGGATCATTGCGCTAAACGCTTCCTTACGTAGTTTTAACCATTGTCCTGTTTTTGAGGCGATGGAAGCGCAAAGATGTACCGTTGGGCCTTCACGCCCTAGACTGCCGCCACTGCCTAATGAAATAACGGTTAATACAAAGCGCCAGAAGGCTTCTTTTAGGGTTAGGATGCCACTACCATTCCAATAGGCGGCTTTAGTTTGAGGGATACCGCCACCACCTGCTTGTGGTTCGATGTATTGAATAATCAGCCCTATAAATAGCCCACCTAATGCGGGCAGGCTTATCATTAGTGCTAGCATTGTCCACGGTGTTTGTTGATGTTGATATTGGTGTAGGGAGTCAAATACAAAACGGATGGAGATATGAAATATAACGGCTGCGCCGCCACAAAGAAGACCAATTAGAATATAAATAAAGAAATCGCGGCGCAATAGTTCAATAGGGTTTAGTGCGCGAAAGAATTGTTGCAGTGTCATGCCAAAAATAATTACCGTTGCAATGGCTGTTTAATAGCCTGACGTGCTCCCTTTTCTATCATGGTTTCTATTAGGGAAGTTTCAATCAATGAATCTACCCATACTTGCGCAGATTCATTATTTGAGATTTTAAGTGATCAATTTAAGGCAGGACAAGTAAAGGCATGGCAAATAACTCGCATCCTTCGATAAGCTCAGGACACCGCTTCTTGAGCTTATCGAAGGATGCGGGTAAGTAGCATAAATATTAACTGTTCCGCCTTAAGCTGGTAGCTAAACTTCCTTTATTACTTTCTACCTTGAATCAAACTCATTCCTTTTAAGATATTTAAGGCTTCATATAATGCGTAATCCTTAACGGCCAGATTTTCAACCTTTTTATCTTTCTTGATTTTATCGGCTGCTTTTTTGATTTCTTCCGTTTTAGCATCAGGCTTCTTGCTTCCCTTTTTGTCTTCTTTAGGGTTTGATAGATGACCTGTTAAATCCGCTTCCGATAGCGGGATAAATGAATCATCTTCATTCTTTTTATCATCTTTTAAGCGTAATGGCTTAATCACAATATCAGGAATAATACCTGTTGCCTGAATCGAGTTTCCTGATGGGGTGAAGTAACGTGCTGTTGTTATTTTAACCGCTGTTTTAGAATCTAATGGCAAGACCGTTTGCACTGATCCTTTACCAAATGTCTTCTGACCAACAATGAGAGCACGTTTGTGGTCTTGTAATGCACCTGAAACGATCTCTGAAGCAGAAGCCGAGCCTTGGTTTACTAGCACCACCATTGGAGCGCTATCGAGCTTATCACCTGGGTTTGCGTCATAACGCATTAATGCATCTGCAACACGTCCTTCGGTATAAACAATTTTACCACTATTATCAAGGAAGACATCAGACACTCCAACAGCACCATTTAAAACGCCGCCTGGGTTATTACGTAAATCAAGAATAAGACCTTTTAATTGACCTTTATTTTCTTTCTTAAGTTTTTTCAATCCATCAATAACGCCTTGTGTTGTTTTTGACTGAAAGCTAGAAATACGTAAGTAGCCAAAACCAGGTTCTAGTATACGTTGCTTAACACTTTTAATTTTGATAATAGCGCGAATGATCTTAACCTTAAATGGCTTATCTTTACCTTCACGTACTACCATTAGCTCAATAGGCTCACCTGGTTTGCCGCGCATTAGTTTAACGGCATCGCTCAGCGTCAATCCTTTCACTGGCTTGTCATCAAGGCGAATAATTAAATCGCCTGCTTTTAGACCTGCTTTGTAGGCAGGTGTATCGTCAATAGGAGAAATAACTTTAACAAAGCCATTTTCCATCCCAACTTCAATACCTAAACCACCAAATTCGCCTGATGTACCAACACGTAACTCGGTAAACGCATCTTCGTCTAAATAGGCGGAATGTGGGTCAAGGCTTGAAAGCATTCCACTGATGGCACCTGAAATTAATTTTTTATCATCAACCTCTTCAACATAGGAACGCTTGACGCGCGAATAGACTTCTGAAAACTTTTTTATTTGTTCTAAGGGAATGGTAGGGCTAGCACTTTTGAATGCAAAAACATTCAGACTCACTGATGTGGCAACACCAATAATCGTACCTAAAACAACACCTGTGGTGAGTGTCTTGTTAATTTTCAGCTGCATTATATCTCCAAAATTATTTCCATGGCTGATTTTGAGACTCAGCTCTCAATCCTAGCCTGCACTATTATTTTTCTGTTTATAACGGATTCTGTTGATGGTTAATAATCACACAGTCATCCCAAAATGGTAAAAAATGTAACCCATTACAATCAGTATTCTTTTTTTAAGCCGAACTCACTAGGTTACTAGGGGCTGTTCGAGAACTAAAGATCTACAGCAAATCATAATAAACTTACCTTATAAGTTTTCTTTGATTTTCTCTATGACTCTAGTTCTCGGACAGCCTCCTAGGACTTTTGCCATAGCAGATTAACGAACTCAGATTATAGTGATCGAACCCAAATGATAACCATAATTAGCGTCAAGTCTATCGCGTCTAACAAAAAAAAGCACTCTAGAAAATGACAATTAACTATAATTATGAGCAATTAAATCTTTTAAGAGCTTAGGAAAATGGAGAAAAAAGCAAAAGCTTAAAAGTCATGAGAAAAACATAAAAAGCTAGAAATACAGCAAGCTTCGGTAGTTATAATGACATCTGTATATTGGGTTTTTAGTTGGCAGGAAGGTGAATCATAGCGCTAATAACCTGTATTAGAAACAGTGATCAGCTTTGTAGTATGGATAAGTAGGAGGGCAATTTTAAAAAAGGAAAAACCGTGAATGCACAATGAATTGCAATAAAAAATACTAAAAAAGAAGCTGTGCAAAGAAAAAATCAAACATATTGCGGAATAGTGTACTCTATGAAATAGCAATTTAAACCAGCCCTTTATTTTTTCAAATAAGATGATTAATTGCAGGGTTCCCGCCAAAAAATCATGAGCATGAAGGAGAAAAGACAAACAGGCTAATGAAAATACAAAACAACCACTCACTAAAAAAATACAATAGCTTTGCTGTAGAGGCAAAATCCCGTTACTTCTGCCAGATAGAGTCTAATGATCAAATTGATGCGCTATTAGAATGGCAACAGCAGTTTGATCTTCCTCTATTATTACTTGGTGGTGGTAGCAATATTCTCTTTCTCAATGATTATCAGGGGATGACTGCCATCATCAATACCAAAGGCATTACGATAGTTGGTGAGGATAGTGATTACACTTATATTAGAGCTAATGCGGGAGAAAATTGGCACCAGTTTGTGCGTTGGACAGTTGAGCGTAGCTATGCAGGATTAGAAAATTTATCACTGATCCCTGGCACCGTTGGCGCAGCACC
>DRMS01000239.1 GCA_011322515.1 Leucothrix mucor | reverse complement strand
CCGAACGCGCTTATGACAATCCAAAATTTGTTGAAGACATGGTGCGTGACATCGCGCATCAACTGAATATCGACGAACGCATCCTCGCCTACACTGTCGAGTCAGAAAACTTCGAATCGATTCATAATCATTCGGCGTATGCGCTGATCGAAAAAACACGCTAATTTTTTCAATTGCAAAAACGCAAAAAAAAAGCACCATTCACTGGTGCTTTTTTTTGTAGAGCCTTCGTAATATATTAAGAAAATTTTCTACTGCCTGATACCTTCCAGCGCAATCATCAAATCAAGTTTTGCCGATGCTGGGCCCAGATTTTTTTTGATGCCATAATCAGCCAGAACAATACGTGTCGAACCTTCAAAACCACGACGATAACCACCCCATGGATCTTTTCCAGAACCCACATGTGCTACATTGACCACCACCTCTCTTGTCACACCATGCAATGTCAGATTACCTTTTAATCTGCCTTTACCGTCTTTGCTCTCGACATACCCGGTGCCAACAAATTTTATTTCAGGGTATTTTTTTACATCCAGAAAATCATCGCTTCGTAAATGTTTATTTAATTCCGCATGGTTGGTATCAACACTGCTCGCATTAACAGTAACGACAACATTTGAGGCAGACGGTTTATTTTTATCGTAACTAAAGCCTCCTTCAAAGTCATTAAACCGCCCCCACAACCAACTGTAACCCAGGTGCGATATCTTAAACTGAATCGTAGAATGTGCGCCGCCATTATCAATAGTGTAATCATCTGCCATAGCTGGCGTGAATACCAGTAGTGACGCAACTAATATCGTAGCTGACGATAATTTCAGCAATGCATTATTTCTTATAACGTTTGATCGTTTCATAGTATTTTCCTTCATTAATTAAAATTTGTTTGTATAGTATTTTTAGTTTTTCATCATTCGTTTCAGAGTATTATCCCTGTCGATAAAATGATGTTTTAAAGCAGCAGAAGCGTGCAGTAAAACCAGGAACGATAACAATATCGCCATCGTTAGATGGATCTCACCCACCAGATCAACAACACTCTCATCTATAAATTGAGTAACCGCCGGTATCTCCATGAAGTAAAAAAACTCAATACCTTTACCTTTAGCTGTTGATATTAAATAACCCGTTATGCCGATAAGTAAAATCAGGGCGTAAAAAACATTCTGGATAAAATTCGCCAGTAACACCTCATAATTTTTTTGCGTGTTTATATCATCCGGTTTTATATTTTTTAACCGCCAGGAAAAACGCATCAACAAAAGCAGGATAGCCAATATTCCAAAGCTCTTATGCCAATATGGAAGGCTATGGTATAGCGAGTCATAATAATCCAGGCTCGTCATGTACAAGCCCATGGAAAACAGCACTGCCAACAAGATAGCCATAACCCAATGTAAAAGAATCGTGATCAATCCATAAGCCGTTTTTGTATTTTTAATCTTCATGGCAGGTTGCTTTTAATGAGCTCATTTACTCATCTCATTGAACATGTAGCGATATATTTTCCACTTACCATCAGTACGCTTCAGGATAAAAATTTCACGGCTATTGTTTTTTATAGTGACGTTATCTTTGAGTAATTTAATTTCACCATCTGACGTGGTACGAACAAAAGCTATCTCGCCATGACGCTCGATTTCATCAACATGAAACTTCACGTTTAAATCAAGTGCTTTAAACACATGTTGATACGCCACCTTCACTTGCTCTCTACCAACCGCTGTCGGTTTATTCGATGGCATAAAAATACCGTCGTCGGTGTACAACGGCACTATTTTATTCGTCGCACTATCATTCAGCGCTTGCTGATAAGTATCGAGCAAAAGCCGTATATCGGCCCGGCATTGCTGCTCTTTGTCGGCGTTTGCTACTGATGGTAACGCCGTTACCAAAATTAAAAGCAGTGTCCATAATTTCAATGGATTCTTGCAGTTGTTGGTGTGCATCTGTTTTCTCCTGAGTATTTCGTTTCGGTTGAAAAATAATACATAATTCCCTAATATAGGAATAGATGGTATTTTTAAGAAACATATTTCCATATATAGGAATTACAGATGTCACCAGATTTAAACGCCATGGCGCTTTTTGTGCGGGTTATCGAATACAAAAGCTTTACAGAAACCTCTAAACGGCTCGGCATTCCAATTTCCACTATCAGCCGAAAAGTCTCCGAACTGGAAAAATATCTCGGAATTCGCCTGATTGAACGCTCTACACGTAACTTGCGATTAACAGAAACCGGGCAGGAAT
>DRMS01000238.1 GCA_011322515.1 Leucothrix mucor | reverse complement strand
AAATATTATTGATCTTGAGCGTCATGCAGTTTTAAGTGGTTAGGAAGTTCCAAGCAATGGTTCTACCAATCTTACTTACCCTTTTGCTCCTGCTTGAATCATTTTAATCGTTGCGTAGAGCAACTATGCGCCTCTTGAGATGCTCCAATCAGGAACAAAAAATCAGCGCAATATAAGTAAATTCATTACTTGAAACTTCCTAATCAATAGTATTGAGATCGTCAGATATTTCCTACCCATTGTCTTTAGCTAATCCCGTTACTTGTAATGTTTACTATTATCTCTACTCATCAATTCCGCATGGAATATATGGAATATAAATAGCATCAATTAAAAATTGACAGATAATGGAGTATTGTGTAGTGAATATTACAAACAACATCAAACAAAATAGTTATCAAGGTAACTCAACCCCAGCAGTTACTAATATTTCAACAACAGGCATGCGTGCAAGGGGTGAATTTTCAAGCCCACAGACAGCCATTTTAACGAATATCCTAGAATTAATCGTGCTATTGATTAAGCAACTTAATGAGCAAGCGGGGGAGCAAAAGCCTGAGGGAAAAACACTGACTGGTGGAAAATGCAACGATACTTTAAAAGGTGGTAAGGGTGATGACGCTATCCGAGGCAAACAGGGCAATGACACCTTAAGCGGCGCAAAAGGAAATGATAGGATCTTTGGTGGTAGAGGAAATGATACATTACAGGGTAATAGTGGTAATGACATACTCCGTGGAGGCAAGGGGAATGACACCTTACTAGGCGGAAAAGGGAATGATAAGCTATTTGGCGGCAAAGGGAATGATACGCTAGGCAGGGTTAATGATAATAAATCATGGGGATTTTATGGCAATGATTATCTACAGGGCGGCAAGGGCAATGACACTCTCTATGTTGGCAAGGGGAATAACACAATTATTGGCGGTAAGGGAACTGATACGGCGATTTTTGAAGGCAAGCCTATTGATTATACCTTTACTAAAGAGAATGATGGTTATTTAATTGCAACACATAAAGACAGCGGTACAACAGCGCATCTTTCAAACATTGAAAGCATTCAGTTTAAAGGAGTTGAAGATAAATCTTATACCGAAGATAGCCTGCTAAATAACAAGTATTTAACCGATCGCAGAGATATAAGTGTTTATGGCGATACCACGCTAAACCGTATGGTGGTTATGAAATTATCAACGATGGAGCTATTGCAAGAGTTACCAGTTGATGCAAAAAGTGTCTATAGCGCTGATTATGTGACCGCTGATAAAGCTTATATTACCCCGCGTGGCAGTCATTTTATCCAGCTACTGCATCGCAATGCCGATGGTGAATTTGAAAAAGGTAAAATTGTAGATTTACCTTTCTCACCAAGAACCCCAAATCGCA
This sequence comes from Leucothrix mucor, assembly GCA_011322515.1. Taxonomy (GTDB): domain Bacteria; phylum Pseudomonadota; class Gammaproteobacteria; order Thiotrichales; family Thiotrichaceae; genus JAGLBW01. The sequence goes on along the minus strand of DRMS01000238.1, from coordinate 802 downwards.
ATAATAATAATGGACTTGTCCTTTATAGTGGCGCAGATAAACCGATGTTTGCACTAATCGATAGCGCAACAGATGAAGTGGTCGCAACAGGTGGACGTAATCAAGTCACTAAAGGCACTTTTGATAATTATGATAGCAAATGGTCAACAGGTCATGCCCAGTGGATCAATGATAAGCAATTTATACTGCCTGATCGCCAAACCAATGAGCTAACATTATATAAAGTCAGTAAAGAGGATAATGGGGCATGGAATGTAGAAAAAACAGACTCCTTGATTGCCCCAGGTTCAGTGCATACTTTCTTTGGTAAGCGTATGGATGCTAACGGAGATATTAAAATATTTGCTCCAGGCGAAGGTCATAATGAAGTCAATAATACAGATGCTAATCTTTATGAGCTAAAAATTTCAGGTGACAACCTCTCTATTAATCGTCAAGTGAATGTATCAGGTGGCTTGCATCACCCTGGCATACATCCCAATGGCAAATTGATTTATGCACCAACCTCCAATGGTCAAGTTAATATTATCAATCGTGAAAATATGGAAGTAATTAAAACGATTGAGGCAGGAAAAGGCGCGGGTCATGTCGTGTTTATTGCAGAGCGTAATCTGGCACTCATTGTTAATCATAACGATACCTTTATGACGGCGATTGATATTACAACACATGAGAAAATAAAGGATTTTGAAGTTGCTGTTGATGATCCTGATCACAATACCTCATTACAAGCACATACAGGTCGAGTTAGTGCTGATAAGCAGTATTTCTATAATTTTGCCTCAGATAGTGGTACCTTTTT
>DRMS01000237.1 GCA_011322515.1 Leucothrix mucor | reverse complement strand
ATTGATGTTGCAGATGTTAAATCAGTTGAGATAACACCTGATGGACAAAATCAGATTCAACCAGGTGGTACGGTTGACTATCCACATAAATTGAGCAATGAAGGTAATATTGATGAGTTGGTGGAATTAACCTCGAATAATAATGATCCAGATTGGAGTTCTAGAACCTTAATTGAGAAGGATGATGGAACATTAGTTGAACTTGCTAATTTACAGGCTGGAGACAAGGTTAAAGTTCAAAATACGGATGGTTCTGCTGAAACTACAGTTGAACTAACAGATGCAGACACCGATGGAAATGTTGAATTTCCACTAAAGCCAGGTCAGTATATTAATATTACCGATAAGGTTTTTGCTCCTTCTGATGCGGCACAAGGCGAGGGGAATACCACGACACTGACTGTGACAGACCCTGATGGTACTAAGCGTAGTGCGGCAGAGGATAATAGTAATGTTATCCTAGGTCAGGTTCGTTTAACTAAAACGGTTGCATTAGATGTGGGTTGTGACAACAGGGCAGATGGTCCGTTTGCAAAAATCCAGTCATCTAAAGTAGAGCCAGGACAATGTGCCATCTGGCAGATTTTAGCGAAGAATGAAGGTAATACATTGGTTAAAAATGTCATTGTCAATGATTCTGTACCCGCTTTTACCAGTTATGTAGCAGGTTCTTTGCGCATTGATGGTTTGGCGACTGACCCTACAGATCAAATGAAAGATGATGCTGCTGAATATGATCAATCCGCTAATAAAATAACTTATTACTTAGGCGCAAATGCTGATTACGCTAACTCAAAAGGTGGTGAATTAGCCTCTGGTGAAACCTCAGTGGTTCGCTTTACAGTAAAAGTTGAAGAGTAATAGGTTTATCTCACCGTACTGGTAAGCTGTGAGAATAAATCTAATTATTAGGGTATGCTGTGTGTAGTACACCCTAATAATAAATTATAAAGAAGGGCTACCAACTTAAGGCGGGACAAGTAACGTCATAGCAAACAACCCGCACCCTTCGACAAGCTCAGGAAGCACTGTCCTGAGTCTACCGAAGGGCTAGTTCCCTGAGCTTGTCGAAGGGTGCGGGTGAATAGCAAAAATATGAACTGTCCCGCCTTAAACTGCTAGCCTAAAGATAATACCTTCGCCAATCGCGATTTGTAGGGTGGATAAGCGATAGCGCATCCATCAAAATCAACGCGTTGCGGTGGATGCGTTACACTTATCCACCCTACCGTTTAGATTCGACGAAGATATTGTAAAGAAGTTTTATTATGAAGACTCTGAAATTATTTTCAGAGTCTTCATGGTAGGGTTTATTGTGACTCACTGTATTTTGGATGACTCACAACCAAATAATAAAAAATAATAAATAATGGTGACAAAAATGCGGGCTTTTTCACGATTTCAATATGGACAGGTGCAAACTCTGTTTTCATTGTTGCTGATTATGTTGGTATTCATTGCTCCAGCAAAGGCTGAGATAGCGCCAGCAGGAATAACAATTACTAACAGGGCAGAAATCTCTTGGTTTGATACAGCAGATGGTTTGGTAAAAAGACTGTTTTCTAATTTGTCACAAATTGTGGTGGCTGAGCAATATGGTCTATTGTTAGAAGATGATAATTATCGTTATGCTAGTCCAGGTCAAACAGTAGCGTTGCCACATCGTGTAAAAAATATCGGTAATATCACCTCCCGATACCAATTACAGGTTTCACAGCATCAGAATGATTCTGGTGATTTAAGTCGTTTGTTAGCGTATGAAGATAGTAATGGCAACGGCATTGTTGATACAGGTGAAAAAAAATTACCCCGTGTTGTTTGTGATTCTGTTAGTGAAAATAAAACCTGCTACCAAGTTCCACCCTTGGCATCGGGAGGCATTTTTCAGTTTGTAATGCAAGGAACAACCTCAATAAACGATACTGTCAGTGAAGAGTATCGACTGGGTATCTCTGTTTTCCCTCCTAAAAAGCCTGATCTTATTAAACATAATACGGATAAAGTTGAGATTATTAAAGGTGCCAATATATCTATTAACAAGACCGTTGGACCCGTTTGTGGTACGCCAATAAAGCCTAATGATGTTGTTAAATTCACCATTAATTTCACCAATAATGGTAGCAAAGAGCCAGCTGCAAAAGAGTTTGTTATAGATAGTGAATTATTTTCTGGTGTGGTATTAGAAGATGTTATTTTATCTAATTTAATTTTACATAAAACACCTGCCCCTATTGCAGTACCTGTTGAGACTATTTTACTAGTTCAATTAGCTGTCAATGAAGATACTAATCGCTGGATTAAGTTTGATACTTGGAATGGTCGTGACATTGTTAGTAAAATTGGGTTATACCTGCCTACTTCGCAAATGCAAAAAAATCAAAGCGGTAAATTAGTTTATGAACTAACAGCAGATAGTAAGATCACCTCACATACGGCATCAGTTCGTGCTGTTTTAAGTGATGGAGAAGAACAAGAGTTTAGCAGTAATAGTGTTTGTATCACCCTGACTCCTGAGAGTGGTGGTGAGGGAAGTCATGGTGAAGGCACTAAAGATAATGCAAAAATTCGTTTTCTTACACCAATTTTAGATCTCAAAAAAGACCATAAAGAGCCTAACTTTACTTCCGATAAAGACTTTGAAGATGCCTCATTCTATCGCCTCGATAATGGCAAGTATGATTACCAGCCTGCGCGTGATGGTGTCTATATTGAAGTTCATTCTAGCGGGTTGAATGCAGATGAAGATAAAGCCGAAGTACATACAGTAAAAGTAACATCTGGTTCAGGTGATACTCTATATGTGGTTGTTAAAGAAACAGGTCCTAATACAGGTATCTTTAGAGCTATTCGTCCTGTGCGCTTAAGTGCTTCGGCAAAAGGAGCAGGTAACACCTGTCCATCAGGCACCGATATGCGTGCCAACTATAGCAATACTATTGATTCAAACTGTACGCT
>DRMS01000236.1 GCA_011322515.1 Leucothrix mucor | reverse complement strand
TACCTTTAGTTGCGGATATTGGAATAATTTCAGTGAACTCACCTTTTTCTTTAACGGCTTCGATATAAGAAAATAAGCGCTCTTTTTCTACAATTCTATCGACTTTATTAATGAGTAAAAAAATAGGGCAAGCCATATGTTGCAGGCGTTTTAGCACTAAATCATCTTCTGCTGTCCATTTTAGCGCCTCCACTAACATCACCACGGCATCCACAGAATCTAGCGCAGCCACTGCGGCAATATTAAGGGTTTTATTCATCAGTGTTTTAGAATCATGATGAATACCAGGAGTATCGGTAAAAATAATCTGACATTTATCTTGAGTAACAATGCCACGCACATTAGTTCGAGTTGTTTGCGGTTTGTTCACAATGGCGGAAATTCGATAACCAACCAAGTGATTTAACAAGGTTGATTTGCCTACGTTTGGACGACCAACAATGGCAACATAGCCACAATAAGTATCAATCCGCACAGCAATATCTTCAGGCATGTCCATATCCATTTATTTAAACTCCTTTTTTACCTGTTCAAATGCAAACAAAGCGGCTTTTTGTTCGGCCTTGCGACGGCTGGTTGATATGCCCTGTGTACGTACCTTTAGACCTTCTATAAAACACTCTGCGGTAAATAGCTGCCGATGCGCATGACCTTTAGTAGAGATAAGATCGTATTGAGGAATACTATAATTGCGTGATTGAAGTAGTTCTTGCAAGCGACTTTTAGGATCTTTTAACTCATCTTCAGCAGGCAGTTTTTGTAAACGGTCATCAAAAAGAATAAGTACAAACTTCTTTGCTTCATCCATGCCTTGTTGTAAAAACACACTAGCAATAATAGCTTCTAACGCATCAGAGAGAATAGATTTACGCCTAAAGCCACCACTTTTTAATTCGCCACTCCCTAAATATAGATAATCACCTAATGAAATTTCTATTGCAATGTCAGCTAATGTGCCTTCATTAACCAATGAGGCTCGCAAACGACTAAGATAACCTTCTGAGGCATTGGGCATATGCGTGTATAAAGCTTCTGTGATAATAACGCCCAGCACACTATCACCCAGAAATTCCATACGCTCATTATGTTTTCCACTGGCGCTTCGATGCGTTAACGCTTGTTTAAAACTAGCTGTTTTTTGGAGTGACTTTGGTAATATTTTTTCAAGTTTCGGTAACACGTGGTAAGACCTTCCTAGTCTTTAGGCTACTCCAAAGAAATAAACGCGAAAATAGCTTAGAGTAACCTTAAATAGACAGATTATACTATTACGAGCCTACCACCGTTACAATAAAAACATAACTCTCGCAAAAATACAGAGTACGCCAAGTTAGGAATTTTTCTCGCCGAGTATCACCGAATACTTGAAATCTATTAGGTAGGATAAATTACCAAGCCAATGTCTGCGCACTTCATAATGAGCGGTTAAGCGCTTTCCATTACCTTTACGCAACGGAGAGACCTTAAAAACCTTTTGTTTTGCCATTGCTTCTTCAACGGAATACATACTATTAATATTAATATACTTATTAAGCTGCGCATAAACATAACGCTTATTTTTACCTTTAATACCTGGCTCTGCAGCGATACTATCCATCATTGAGCGCACTGCATTGTACTCTAGATAGCTAGGTCCAACTTTTAATCCTGCACTGAAAATGAGGATACCAATAGCAGCAACGATCATCCAAGTGATAAAGGTTGCGCCTTTTTGTTTATTTTTATTAGTTTTCATTTTAATTATTTTCATAGTTTTTGCCATCAGGATGACAGCGCTAGTCCACCCATAGTAGCAAAAACCAGATTAAGCGTTACTTAATCACCGTACCAATACGCGAACCATTAAAGCCATCGCCATTTTTCTGCCAGTTCCAGTGCATCCAGATCAAGACAGCTTTACCAACAACATTTTTCTCTGGCACAAAGCCCCATACACGGCTATCACTACTATTGTCGCGGTTATCACCCATGACAAAATAACTATTATCAGGCACTATAATATTAGTTGCTTGAGTCTTACCAAGAAATACCTGCATCATATGATCAACCTCGCCCGCTTCACTGGGTAATTTCTCATTCATCATTCGTGCTGCGGCTTTTCCATAGGGTGTATCAATTTGCAAGTCTTGTGCATCGGAATACGTTACTTTTTTATCATTGACAATCAATTGCTTGTCTTTAGTCCAACTAATGCGATCTCCTGGTAAGCCAATGACACGCTTTATATAGTTGATGGAAGGATCACGCGGATAACGAAATACCATCACATCACCACGCTGAGGTTTGCCAACTTCTATTATTTTTGTATGCACAACAGGTAGTCGCACACCATAAGCGTATTTCTTAACTAATATAAAATCGCCAATTTGCAGTGTTGGAATCATTGAACCAGAGGGAATGCGAAAGGGTTCTGCCACAAATGAACGCAATAGGATGACAATGAGCAATACGGGGAAGAAAGAACGCGCATAGTCAAGCAGAATGGGCGGATTATCTGAGGTGCGCATTGCTTTAGAGGCAAAGAGACGATACAACAAGACAATTAGACCTGACACGATGGTTATTGTCACAAGCCAAAATTCTAGACCAAAATTAATTTCCAATTTTCACTTCCTTTATTTAAGTAATCAGACAAAACAAACCTAACAACAATTTTTAGCATCCTTTACCAAATACTGAAAAATGCTAGAAATTTTGTCCTACTTATCAGTTCTTAACACAGCTAAAAATGCTTCTTGTGGAATTTCTACATTTCCCACTTGTTTCATGCGTTTTTTTCCAGCTTTTTGTTTTTCTAGCAACTTACGTTTACGTGACACATCACCGCCATAACATTTTGCAGTTACATTTTTACGCAGTGCTTTAACATTAGAGCGCGCAATAATATTACCGCCAATAGCCGCTTGTATTGCGACATCAAACATTTGTCGCTGAATAATTTCTCGCATACGATCAACTAATGCACGCCCACGATTTTGCGCAAAATCTTTATGTACGATAATGGATAGCGCATCAACTTTCTCACCATTAATGAGTATATCAACCTTTACTAATGGCGCTGGATCAAAATGATCTAGCTCATAATCAAAGGAGGCATAGCCACGGCTGACTGACTTTAAACGATCGAAGAAATCCAGCACAACTTCACTCAGAGGCAAATCGTAGGTCAGTGTCACTTGCGAACCTACGTAACGCATATCTTTTTGTATACCACGTTTTTCAACACACAAAGAAATGACATTACCCACGTATTCTTGCGGCATCATAATGGTACCACGGATAATTGGCTCACGGATTTCTTCTATCTTATTGACGACAGGAAGTTGCGATGGATTGTGAATATTAATCACGTCACCATTCGTCTGCTCTACTTCATACACAACCGTTGGTGCTGTGGTAATCAGGTCTAAATCATATTCTCGCTCTAAGCGCTCTTGAATAATTTCCATATGCAACATACCAAGGAAACCACAGCGAAAACCAAACCCTAATGCTTGTGAGGTTTCAGGCTCATAATGCAAGGAGGCATCATTTAAATGCAGTTTATCCAATGCGTCACGTAGATTTTCAAAATCTTCACCATTAACAGGGAAGACACCCGCAAAAACACGGGGTTGCACTTCTTTAAATCCATCTAATGCCGTTTTAGCAGGATTTTTAAGATCGGTAATGGTATCACCTACCTTAGCTGTTTCAATATCTTTGATACCCGCAATAACAAAACCTACTTCACCGATTTCTAAGCTATCACGACTGACACTTTTTGGCGTGTAAACACCGACTTGATCCACTTGAAAGCTCATCCCTGTGGACATTGCCATGATTTTTTGTTTTTTACGCAATTGTCCTTGTTTAATCCGCACGAGAGAGACAACACCGAGGTAACTATCAAACCACGAATCAATAATTAAAGCTTTCAATGGCGCTTCTGGATCACCTTTTGGTGGTGGAATACGCTCAACTAGTTGCTCTAACAGATCTTCAATACCAACCCCTGTTTTAGCGCTGACATGAATAGCATCGGTTGCATCGATACCAATGACTTCTTCGATTTCCTCACTAACACGATCAACATCAGCAGCTGGCAAATCAATTTTATTAAGCACGGGAACAACTTCTAGATCCAGCTCCAGCGCAGTATAGCAGTTGGCAACACTTTGAGCTTCAACCCCTTGTGATGCATCAACCACTAATAATGCACCTTCACAGGCGGATAAGGAACGCGACACTTCATAAGAAAAATCAACATGTCCTGGAGTATCAATAAAGTTGAGGTGATAAATTTCACCATCACGTGCCTTATAATCCAAAGAGACGCTTTGTGCTTTAATCGTAATACCACGCTCTCGTTCAATATCCATTGAATCAAGAACTTGTGACTCCATTTCTCGCTCACTTAAACCACCACAGTATTGAATAAAACGATCCGATAGAGTGGACTTGCCATGATCTATATGCGCAATGATAGAGAAATTTCGTATATTTTGATTTGCTTCAGCCATTAATGTTTATCACTTCATTTTCTTTAAGGGTGTTTTATGTTGAAAGTATCTTAACGTATTTTTAAATTCTTCTGCGTCAAAAAAATGATAAAAAATCACTTCATTTTGATACATTACAACAGGAACGTCGACATCATATTTTTGCACTAACTCAGGGTCATCATCAATATCAATGATTTCAATTTCAAATTGAACACTTGCTTGATGCTTCACCTGCTCCTGATGTAAAGAAGCCACCATTTGTTCACACAAATGGCAGCCTTCACGATAATACACTATTAATCTGTTTTGATTTGACATTATCTAACTAATTACTATTTTTTTATTTTCGGTTTTTCATCGTGCTCAATTATAAAAGCAACAAACTGTGCCGTTCCATCACGTAACACGAGTGCTGCAATAGGTGTTCCATTAGGCAAACTATTCACTAATGATTTTAGATGTTTAACATTTGCTATCGGCTTGTTATTAAATATTCGAATAATATCACCAACCTGCATACCTGCTTTACGCGCTGCGCCTGAGCCAACTGAAAGAACTAACACGCCCTCCGTAATTTGTAATTCTTTACGATTACGCTTAGTTAAATTATCCAGCATCATTCCCATAACAGTATCCGCTTTTGCCTTTATTTTAGGCTTTTTCTTCTTTTTAGCGGTTGCCTCTGCGGGAAGTTCGCCTAATTTTAGTTTAACTATTTTAGTGCTTCCACCGCGACGGATTTTCACATCCACTTCTTTATCAATTGGTGTTCCACCCACTGCAATGGGTAAGTCAGAGGCTATATCCACTTTTTTATGGTTAAATTCAAGAATAATATCGCCTTGCTTTAATATTGAAACAGCAGGACCTTTTTTAATCACCTCAGCAACCAGCGCACCTGATGGCTCACTTAAACCAAAGGATCTAGCCAAGCCAACTGTAACCTCTTGAATATAAACGCCTAACCAGCCACGTCTAACATGACCTGTTGCTTTTAACTGCGCAACAACATCCTTGATTACATCAACAGGAATAGCAAATGACAACCCCATAAAACCACCCGACTGACTATAAATTTGTGAGTTAATACCAACTACCTCACCCTGCATATTAAATAATGGCCCTCCTGAATTTCCAGGGTTTATAGCAACATCAGTTTGAATAAACGGTACATAATTTTCTTCTGGCAAGCTACGCCCTTTTGCGCTGACAATTCCTGCGGTTACACTGTGATCAAAACCAAAAGGTGAGCCAATAGCAATCACCCACTCCCCTACTTCTAACTGCTTTGAGCTACCTATTCTAAGCACTGGAAACTTAGAACCTTCAATTTTTAATAAGGCAATATCGCTACGTTTATCACTACCGATCAACTTAGCAGATAATTCACGACGATCACTTAGTTTTACAATAATTTTATCTGCACCATCAACAACATGATGATTGGTAAGCACATAGCCATCATGCGAAATGATGAAACCTGAACCAATCGAGCTAGATTCATCTTCATCAGAGTCATCCTCTCTAAATTGCTTCATTAAATCATCCAGCATCTCATTGCTGTTTCCATCACCACTATTACTATAAGGTTTTAATGGTTTCTGAGAGTCATCCCTCTCAATACTAACATTCACCACAGCGGCACTATATGCTTTCACTAGTTTGGTAAAATTTGGTAACTCTGCTGCATTGCTCATCATCGTTAGCAACCATAGCGCAGATGTAGCCAAGAATTTGGCTATTATGGGTTTACTCATGCTGGAATACTCTCCCTGTTCTTTATTCCGCAAAAAAATCTATTAATTTTAGGCATCCTTCAGCAGAAAGAAAAGTAGGTTATACTTTTTTACCCATCAGCTACCTATGAAAAATGCCTAACTTTATTATTAATAATCTGGTCTCAACAAAATTTGCGTCTATACTATCGTGTTTCACTTATTTTCTTAACCCTTTTTCATTACATTTTACGCTTGTGTGATTTAAGATCATCCGCAAAATATTACTTACATCAAATACAAAATAACCTCCTTATGACTTCATCTTCATTTTCCATACCTTCCACACTGACTGCGCTCTCTCCTATTGATGGGCGCTATGCTAGTAAAACTGCTTCTTTACGCCCTTATTTTAGTGAATTTGGACTGATCAAATATCGTGTATTAGTCGAAGTGCGCTGGCTACAGGCACTGGCTCAACATGCTGAAATAAGAGAAGTACCTGAGTTTTCTGCCGATGCCAATACTCGCCTTGAAAATATTATTAAACAGTTTTCTGAGGATGATGCGCAACGAGTAAAAGAAATCGAACGCACGACTAATCATGATGTAAAGGCGGTTGAATATTTTTTAAAAGAGAGAATTGCTGATAATAAAGAGATCAATGCGGTCAGTGAATTTATTCATTTTGCTTGCACTTCTGAAGATATTAATAATTTATCGTATGCATTAATGATTAAAGGGGGACGCGACAAGGTTCTTCTTCCTGAAATTGAGCAAACTATTAGCGCTATTACCACAATGGCACATGATCAGGCTGAGATCCCCATGCTATGCCGCACTCATGGACAGCCCGCCTCACCATCAACCTTAGGCAAAGAAATGGCAAATACCGCATACCGCATGCAACGCCAATATGATCAGATCAAAGCGATTCCTCTATTAGGTAAAATTAATGGCGCAGTGGGTAATTATAATGCACATTATAGCGCCTACCCTAAAATCAACTGGGAAGCCTTTGCTAAAGATTTTGTAGAGTCACTAGGGCTTGAATGGAATCCTTATACCATTCAAATTGAACCGCATGATTATATTGCCGAATTATTCGATGCTACGGCACGCTTTAATACCATTTTAATTGATTATTGCCGCGATATTTGGAGCTATATTTCACTAGGCTACTTTAAGCAACGGGTAATCGCAGGTGAAGTGGGTTCATCCACCATGCCGCATAAAGTGAATCCTATTGATTTTGAAAATGCAGAAGGCAATGCGGGAATCGCTAATTCATTGATGAATCATTTATCACAAAAACTCCCTATTTCGCGCTGGCAACGTGATCTGACTGACTCAACCGTATTAAGAACCTTAGGGGTAGGCATTGGGCATACCAGCATTGCTATACAATCTACGTTAAGAGGAATTGGCAAGCTGGAAGTCAATGAAGCGATCATAGCCGCTGATCTTGATAATAACTGGGAAGTGCTAGCGGAGCCTATTCAAACTGTTATGCGTCGCTACAACATTGAAAAACCTTATGAAAAACTCAAAGAATTAACCCGTGGGCAGCGTATTACGCCAGCAGGCTTGCAAGTCTTTATCAATCATTTGGAAATACCACAAGATGCTAAAGATAGGTTGCTTGCGATGACTCCTGCTAATTATATTGGTAATGCTGTTGAGCAGGCTAAGAAAATCTAATCTCAATACTATAAACCACGGAAAAATAAACAATTCATAGCTACCAATTTAAAGTAGGATAAAAAAATATATCCTCGCAAAGACGCAGAGCACGCAAAAAAGGGGCGGCTTATCTTTTCTTGGTCCGCTCTGCGCCTTTGCGAGATAATTTATTTTCTTTTTATATCGCTGATGCCGATAGGCAAGGCGGATGACCATACGACAAACAGCTACCTCGCCTAACGGCATCAGCACCGAAAAAGATAAATCTTTCACTCCTTATGTTTTGTTCTTAATAGTCTTCATTTTCTTCATGCCCTCTCAGGGCGAACTATATTTTTTCTTTTCGTGTATTCCGTGGTTTTAATCTTTAACAAGGCTTCCTCATGAACCCAAACATCAAACAAACACTTTTAGGTGGTCTAACCTACCAAGAATTTCTCTCTGAATACTGGCAACAAAAACCATTATTGGTGCGCCAAGCATTTAATGGCTCCCCTATTGATATTAGCGCCGAAGAATTAGCAGGTATTGCCTGTGATACGAGTGCGCCTTCACGTATTGTGATCGAGAATGGCAGAGAGCCTTGGGAATCACTATTTGGTCCATTTGATGATGACATCTTTGCCAATCTACCTGAATCACATTGGACATTATTAGTGAATGATCTGGAGCGTTATTTTCCTGAGTTACGTCAGGTAATAAAGAAGTTTCATTTTATTCCTGATTGGCGGCTAGATGATTTAATGCTTAGTTATGCCACTACCGATGGCTCTGTTGGCCCGCATATTGATGATTATGATGTCTTTCTTATCCAAACATCAGGCAAGCGAAAATGGCGCATTGATAGCAGAGAGGATTATAATAAAGAAACACTTAAAGACTGCTCTTTAAGACTTTTAAAATATTTTGACTCTGATCATGACTGGATATTAAAACCTGGCGATATGCTATATCTACCCCCCAATATACCGCATTACGGACTTGCCCAAAATAATGACTGCATGACACTATCTGTCGGATTTCGCGCGCCTAGTCAGCGTGAGTTAATCTACAACTGGGTAGACTCGATACTCAATAGTCCCCAATTTAATTCCCTCTATAGGGACAAAGAGAGAGTGTTTCAGCCCAATTCAGCAGAAATCTCTCAAGATGATATTGAACAACTTTCTAAAATAATATTAGAAGGGCTTGATTCTAGAAAAAATTCACTTTCAGTTTGGTTGGGAAAGTACCTGACTGAAACAAAGGGTGACTCTGCGCTTGATATAGAAGAAAAAGAAGGAGAATCGCAAGATAAACAAGCATCCAATAATTACCAACGTAAAAGCTGGTTAAGACTGGCCCTTATTGAGGAGAATCAAAATATTCATTTTTTTGCTGATGGTGAACACTTTTTATTAGACCACGAAGCAAAAGAAGCTATTAACTATCTATGCAATCATTATACCTATAAAAAATCATTAGTAGAAAAATTCTATAAACACGCCGCCTTTAAAATAGTTTTCAATAAGCTATTACAAGGAAATGGCATCGCGTAGTAATCATATAGTATTTTTATAGATAAAGTACTTACAAAATGATTTGATTATAGAAAAATCACTACATATAGTATTTTAAAGCACTGAATATAAATATAACCCATAAAAGTGCTTAGTTTTCACTTAATTTGCAAGTAGATCAGGTAATACCTGAATCCGTGAGGCCACTATGGCATAAGTCTCACAGATTCGGATAATAATAATAAAATAATAAAACCTATAAAATATGAACTTAAAAAAAATATTCATTGCACTATCAACCATATTATCTATTTCATTATCTGCTAGTAGCCTTGCTGCAAGCTATTCTGAAAGGTTAGTTGATGCTGCTATAGAACGCACTTATCATAAAGTAACCTATGACGGATCCTATCGCCGTATTAGCTTTCCATTTGGCGATGTGCCAAAAAATAAAGGCGTTTGCACTGATGTTGTAATACGCGCTTATAGAAAGCTGGGAATTGACTTGCAACAACGCGTTAATGAGGATATGTGGCAACGATTTTATGAATATCCAAGTTTTAGAAAATGGGGATTGTTAAAGCCAGACTCAAATATTGATCACCGTCGGGTACCCAATTTGCGGTCTTTTTTTGCTCGAAATGGAATCAATCTACCTATAACAAAAAATGCAAATGACTATCGACCAGGAGATATTGTCACATGGAGTATTTCACCCAGCCTACCACATATCGGTATAGTAACTAACCTTATTTCTAATGACCTGAAAAGACCTATTATTGCGCATAACATTGGCAAAGGTCCGCAATTAGAAGATGTTTTATTCAAGCTGAAAATCACAGGACACTACCGATACTTGCCAGGTTGATTTTTTATAGAATACGATTCATATATTTAATCAATAAAGGCTCTCGAAAAATTATTTAGCTATAGAATAACCACTATATATAGTATCTTACATTCTTTCAAAAATACATATGTAGATTTAGTATATAAAAATGCTTAGTCTTTGCCTAATTTTGCAAGTGGCTCAATAGTTTTTTATAAAACAAATACACCTATTTTATTGTTCATAAAATAATCATATTAATAAAATCAAGTAATTCCATATATTTATTTGATTTCACTTTGAAATAATACATTGAGATACTACTATAGAGGGAGCGTTATTTTATTTAATAATACTAATGAGGTACTTGCAAAACTATTTAGCTATAAAGAAATCACTATATATAGCATCTTATATACTTTCAAAGAAGCATATATAGATATAGCATGTAAAAATACTTGGTTTCCGCCTAATTTTGCAAGTAGCTCTAATGATAAAAAAACACTAATAACTATAGTCCACCTATCAGGATGATGTTTTATCGCAAGGAACGCATATAATTATGAAATACACTACCTTTATATCCACATTTTTTTACAGCTTAATTATCAGTTCACTAATCATCACTACTGCTCAGGCGCTTTCATCAAACCAGAAAATTAGCAGAACCAAATTTATCGCAAAGCCAACCAGTTTGGCGGCTAAATCTTTTGCTGTTAGGAAATTTGGTCGCAATATCAAGATTCTTTCAAATCGCTACCTAAAAAGCTCAGGATGCTATCGTATTGTTATTAAGACAAAGAGTGGCTACAGAGAGTCACTAAAAATTTGCGGAAAATAACGTCTCCCTTCTCTTTTTTCCCGCCCCCCCTATCTTTTTCTGTTCGTTCGTTATACAATTCGCACCGCTATTTGCTTTTAGAAAACAATGCCTTCTGGCTACTATATCATCCAGCTCAACATGCCGATAACATATAGTTTACTATCACTAATTTATATTAAGTATAGTTTTTCATTTAAATAATTTCCAAAGCCAATTTTTCTGAGGCTGATACAAAGCCTTTATTAGTCTGGAAAAATGGAAATTTAATATCTGAGCATCTACAGATCAACATACGAAAATTTCTCATAGTAAAAAATGCAATAGCAACGCTTTCAAGCAACAACACAATCAATACACTTATAAAAAGTGATTCAATTTCAGGGGAGAATCAAGCATCCATGAGAGTTCTAGTAATAGAAGATGAGCAAGAAATTCTAAATCAACTAACAGACGTATTAAAAAATGCAGGCTTTGTTGTTGATGCCGCAAAAGATGGCGAGCAAGGACTTTATTATGCCTCAGAATATCCCATTGACATAGCGGTCATTGACTTAGGTCTTCCTAAAATGGATGGTATGGATATTATTAAAAAAGTACGCGATAGAGGTCTTAATTACCCCATCCTGATACTGACTGCACGAACAAGCTGGCAAGACCGTGTCGATGGTCTTGAGGCAGGTGCTGATGATTATCTTGACAAGCCATACCATAAAGAGGAATTGCTTGCCAGATTGCGCGCATTACTACGCCGCACGGGGCGATGGTCGCAATCTGAATTCACCTGCGGTGCTGTCCGCTTAAATACATCTGAACAACGTGTATACCTTAATGATAGCGAGATTAATCTTACTGCTTTTGAGTACAAGGTCTTACAACACCTAATGCTTCACGCAGGAGAAGTTATTTCTAAAACTGAACTAACTGAAAGCATGTATGACGAAGAATCCGACCGTGACAGCAATGTCATTGAAGTCTTTATTCGTCGGCTACGCATGAAACTAGACCCTGATGGAACCTTAAAACCAATTGAAACATTAAGAGGTAGAGGCTATCGCTTCACTTTAACTAGAAAATAACATTAAACCTATAGATGTTCAGATATTAAATTTCCATTTTTCCAAACCAAAAAGACTTTGTATCAGACTCAGAAAAATTGGCTTTGGAAGTTATTTAAATGAAAAACTATAGAAGGCTGTTGCCTAAAAGCTAGAATCGTAGCGAAAATTTAAGAAACCTTACTAAAAAAGGCGAATAATAGGGCAATCTAAGGAATTCTATAAGCAAAGAGTTATGAGGTTTATGCGATTTTCAGTAGATTTTTAGTTCTCAAACAGACCTTACAAGTATTCGTATCTGTAAGTAGACAAACACAGATCTAATATTTTTATTATTTTTTAATCTTCTGTGCTATTTTTTCGGTACGTATTGTGCCTATGCTTCTTCAGTAATACCTTAATGTTTAAAAAGCATCCTTCGAAAATTTTGCTCGATGCGCATGCCTACCTAATAATTTTTAATTTAAATAATTTCCAAAATCAATCTTTCTTCAGCTAATGCAAAACTTTTCTAGTTTGGAAAAGTAGAAATTGAATATCTATGTGAAAAATACTATAAGGAAGTTCCAAGTAATGAATTTACCTATATTGCGCTGGTTTTTTTCCTGATTGGAGCATCTCAAGAGGCGCATAGTTGCTCTACGCAACGATTGAGATGCTTCAAGCAGGAACAAAAGGGCAAGTAAGATTGCTAAAATCATTGCTTGGAACTTCCTAACTCACTACCGATTTTTTTAAATATTAATTAAAGTAGCAAGTTACAACTAGGAGTAAAAATCACTCTAGTATTGTTAACTATATAAAATTTATATACCTTAACGTTCAGTTAAAATTAAAAGCTGTTTCAGATAGAAAAACAGCGGTATCTAGCATAAAAAAGACTCTACGGGCAATAATAAAAATGAATTTAGAAAACCTACCTCCTCCTACAAAGCAAGTAAAAAATGGAACTTGCCCAGGAATAACACAATCATTATTTAGTCGACAACTCTTTAGCTCAATAATAATTACCATACTTGGCTTATTATTATTCAGCGGGTTATATTACTACATCAAACAACAGTCCTTTATTGAGGATGCACTCAGCAATGCAGTCTCAATAGAAGATGAGATATTAGGGCTTATAACCTATAACCACGAAACTGGACGCTACTATATAGAACCCGATCTCATAGCAGAAACTAAGAGAATATTAAGTAAGCGACAGCTAACTAACAATAGCGAACAAAATTTTGTCTACATTGTTAATACCAGAAATCATCAACTCATTTGGCACAGTCATGCATTTGATAGCGTTAATCATATTAACCCCAACAAACCTCCCTACCCTAAAGAGCATCTAAATGCTTTACCTGTCTTAGAGATTAAAAAAGGCATCCACAAAGGCAAGAATAAAATAGAAATTCTTACCGCAAATAATGCGATTAAAGGATATCAAAATAACAAGAGCAATAATTATCTTGCTTATCGTAGTGCCTTCTCAGAAGGATCTCAAAACTTTCATCTTGTCATAGCAAAGTCTGCTGAAGAAATGGAAAATAGTAAATCCGACCTTATCCAACAGACCATTGTCTTGGTGCTGATAACTACTTTGCTCGTTATTATTGCGCAACTTGTCAATAGCTATCTAGTCATCAAACCAGTAAAAAGATTCGAACAAGAGATTAAGGATATAGAATCTGGCAATCAAGAATTTGTAAAAGGCAACTTTCCCAGCGAGTTGCTAGAAGTTAAACATGCTATCAATGCATTAGTTCGTGTGGAAAAAGGACAAAAAAAGCGCTATAGGGAATCGTTAGATAATCTTGCTCATAGTCTAAAAACACCGTTAGCGGTTCTACAGGGGTTTGCTGAAAGCAATACCACACTGAGCAAACAACAAAGCACAACACTGGTAAACCAAGTCACTAGAATGAACGACATTATCGCCTACCAGCTTCGTCGTGCAACTATAAGCGACCACAATACCAATATACAAAGACAAAGTATTCGCCCTATTTTATATCGATTAAAAAACCCCATGCTAAAAGTGCATCATAGCAAATCATTTAATATTGATATAAATGTTGATGAGAACACACAATGCCGTATGGATAAAGATGATCTACTAGAGATTTTTGGTAACTTAATCAATAATGCCTGTCGTTTTTGTGAAAAAATAGTATCGGTAACAGCAACAAACAACGGTGAAACCATTACCGTTGATATCGATGATGATGGACTTGGCTTTCCCGATAAAAATCCTTCAACGCTTCTTAGGCGTGGTATGCGCGCCGATAGTAAAACAGAAGGTCAAGGTATTGGGCTTGCTGTCAGCAATGAAATCATAGAAGCGGCAGGAGGAAGAATGGAGCTACTAGTATCTCCTCATATTGGAGCGCGCGTGCGCTTACACTTGCCAGTATGATTCAGGCACTCCAAGAAAGTAAACTTATTTTTTCTTCATATCCCTTCTGTTCTTCATAATGAATCTGTTTTTTATTATTTTGGCTACCAACTTAAGGTGGGACAAGTAAAGTCATAGCAAACAACCCGCACCCTTCGACAAGCTCAGGGAACTAGCTTCCTGAGCTTGTCGAAGGGTGCGGGTAAATAGCAGAAACATTAACTGTCCCACCTTAAACTGGTAGCCATTATTTTCACAAAAATTACAGAAGCGTCTTATTTCCTTGGGGTAGCCTTGTTTTCAATCATTCCTTCAACATTTTAGGAATTTAATTTCCTATAGAATCTATAGTAATATTCTGTACAAGTCTTATACGTTCTTAGAACACACCCTTATTGTTTTTCTTTCGCCATATTTTGTTTTAAGCACAACCTTACGGCAAATATATTTCTTTGACCCTAGTTTTTTTGAAGATACACTTCTAGAAAGTCTATTTGAAAGAATCTTTATATTTCTACCATAGCGCTTGATAGCATGAGATTTAGCCGCAAGCCTAGTAGCCTTAGCAACAATGATCACCCCAGAGTTATTACTCCTGATAGTATTTCTTCCCGATAACTCAGCATAGCTAAAAGCACTCGCAAAAACAGAATAAAAAACAATCAATATAGTGAAAACTAGCTTTAGTTTGAGACGACCCATAGGTATACCTGATTAGAAATTAGACGGGGCTAACTTTAGCCTTTGCACTAAAAACAATCAAACCAGAATCGGTATATATTTTAATCAAAATGAATATAAATAAGGATTAAACTAATAAAGAAGATATCAGATAATATGAATGGCGTCCCCACGGGGGTTCGAACCCCGGTTACCGCCGTGAAAGGGCGGTGTCCTAGGCCTCTAGACGATGGGGACGTAGGACTTCATAAATAAAAAAAAGAGTAAAATGGCGTCCCCACGGGGACTTGAACCCCGGTTACTGCCGTGAAAGGGCAATGTCCTAACCGCTAGACGATGGGGACTTCCTGAAAGATAAACCAATAACAAATTACTGATATACACTCTCTTAAGGCATCTTTGCATCGACGCTATTTTTACTTTCTCTTTGTTGAGCTACTTTCAGCTCGCTTTCTCTTGGTGAAAACATAATTACTGTAGAAAAACCAGTAAATAATACAACAAAACCAAATGGTATACTCATTAAAAAAAATTTCGCTAATTCGTCATTACTGCCTTGAAACATTAAACCAAAGCCAAACACTAGCCCAGCAGCGCTAATTAACAAACCGATATATGCAATAATTTTTCCAACAAGAGCAATCATAAGATTCTCAACCTGCACTATTTATCTGGTGGAGCTAGGCGGGATCGAACCGCCGACCTCTGCAATGCCATTGCAGCGCTCTCCCAGCTGAGCTATAGCCCCAGTGCTAAAAGAAGCGCGCATTTTGCGGGAATATAGCAATACTGTCAAGTTTATTTAAACCCTTTTTTTAATAACAATACCTGCGCCAATTTTTACAGATAAAAACACAGTGGAGACTGTACACTATAAAGTATTTATCTCACTAGGTTCTGTTGATACTTGCTTGTACTTTCACCTTTTAATCACTTATTTTCTTCTACCAAGGCAAAAAAAATAAGCGCATAACAGGGCTACGCGGTTCTTTTTGATTTTACTGAGCTTTATAGGCACCTAAAATAGCGAAGATTATTGTAATAAACTATAAAGATGATAGTAAGGAAGTTCCAAGTAATGGGCTAGCAGTTTAAGGTGGGACAGTTAATGTTTCTGCTATTCACCCGCACCCTTCGACAAGCTCAGAAAGCTAGTTCCCTGAGCTTGTCGAAGGGTGCGGGTTGTTTGCTATGACTTTACTTGTCCCACCTTAAGTTGGTAGCCCAAGTAATGAATTCACCTATATTGCGCTGATTTTTTGTTCCTGATTGGAGCATCTCAAAAGGCGCATAGTTGCTCTACGCAACGATTGAGATGATTCAAACAGGAGCAAAAGAGCAAGTAAGATGGGTAAAATCATTGCTTGGAACTTCCTAACCATCAAATAGTACAATTTCAGAGCATCTCCTTTGATCAGGATTCATACTCCAGCAATAATTCTAACGTTATACTTCATCCTTGTATTCAAAATAGAACTTGCTGGTCTATACTCTGAATTGTCAATAATAAAAATAACACCCAAATCCCGCACCATTGGTCGATTGAATGAAACTAATGTCGAACCCTTATGTTCTGACTGACTTACATCCAATCACACCAACAAAAATAAAAATAATTATGCCTTATAAACTCATAACTAAACTAGGGTTAGCTCTACTACTCATAACACAACCTGCTATTACATTTGCTGCGGATAATAACCGCTCCCCGCTTGGCATTAATAGCAACGAAGTGATGGACGATGATGCCAGTGTCCCTTTTGTTGATGTCTTTAGAGCCTCTGTTCCTTTTGAAGAAGCCAGACCTTGGCTTACCAAAGGAAAAATCAAATATGATGCTGATGGCTGGCCTGCCTATATCCCTAAGAATGGACAGGTTGGAACACGCTTCATTAATAAACTACCCGCTGGGACCGTGCCTGATGGTTTATACACTGTGCTATATGAAGGCAAGGGGAAAATAACCTATGGCAATGATGCCAAACTGGTACGCCACACACCTGGAAAAGATATTATCTCAATAAAAGCAGGAAAGGATAGAGAACTGCGCGGCACCTTAATTATTAATGAAACGGATCCTAATAATCATATCCGCAATGTGCGCATTTTAATGCCGGGCGGAATTTGTTCTAATAACCCATACAAACGTGTCCATAGTGCACGTAGCTGTTCTAGAGGGAATTTCTTATCCTTTGAAAAACACTATGCGAGTATTATATTCAATCCTGATTATTTGAATTATATGAAAGACTTTAAAGTCATCCGTTTTATGAATATGGCGGGCATCACCAGAAATCCTATTACCTCATGGAATGAGCGCAACACAATGAGCCAGCAAACATGGGGAGGTAAACCAACGGTACGTGGTGCTCCGCTTGAAATCATGGTGGAACTGGCAAATCAGACAGGCTCTGACCCTTGGTTTTGCTTACCGCATAAGGCAAGTAATGACTATATTTACAAATTTGCCTCCTATGTACGCAAGCATCTGCGCCCAGGGTTAAAAGTGTATATTGAATATACCAATGAAGCATGGAATACCATTTTCACCCAAGCACATTACGTAAAAGATAAAGGGGGTGATTTGCGCCTTGATCCTGATCGCGCGAAGGCAGGTTATAAATACTATTCGATGCGCTCTGTACAGATTTTTAATATCTGGGAGAAGGTTTTTGGCGGCACCCAAAACATAGTACGCGTCATGGGAAGTTGGACGGGTTACACACGCATGAGTGAAATGCTACTCACTTATCGTGACGCCTATAAAAAGACAGATGCGCTGGCGATTGGTCCTTATTTTTATCCTAATAAAAAAACAGTACGTCGCCTTAGATCAGTCAATGATGTTTTTAAAGCTTTATACGATCAAAAGGAAATATATTCTATCCCAGGTGTGGTAAAACTCATTAGCAAACAGGCCAAAATAGCTGATAGCTATGGTGTCGATTTAATTGCCTATGAAGGTGGGCAACATTTAGTTGACTGGAAAAGCCGCTCGATTCATAAAAATCCAACTAAACTATTCATTCAAGCCAATAGAGATTGGCGTATGGCGAAAGCTTATAAAGACTTTTTTCGAGGATGGAAACAGGCAGGAGGCAAGCTCTTTGTGAATTTTTCTGCACCACGAACCTCTCAATGGTTTGGCAGTTGGGGAACGAAGGAATATTTGAATCAGCCACTCAGCAAAGCTCCAAAACATCGTGCTATTCTTCAATTTATCAAATCCAATCATTGCTGGTGGAAAAGTTGTGCAAGTACGCAGATAGCACGAATGAAAAAACCTGCTGTCAACCCTGGAACAGGTGTTTTTGCCAAAGTTAAAAATGGCAAAAAATCAAACTATGCTAAAGCTGGACTTATTGAGAAAAAATCGACACCTATGGCAAAGAAAACAACAGTTGCTCTGGTGAAAAAAACGCCCTCAATAAAACCCATCATTGCGAAAGTACCTGCTACCCTTAAACCACCTAGAAAGGTTATAAAAACAACTCCAGCTTACACACCACCTATTGTCGTTGCAACACATCCACAATCAAAATATCGCCCAGACGCCATTATTAAGCGTGACACACAACCAGGAAAGTGGAATCATCAATCAGCAATACAGCTACATAATATTATTGGTGGTAGCTTACAAGGAAAGAATGATTTAAGCGCAGTCTGGCAGGCAAAGTGGGATAATCAATACCTGTATATCCGTGTTGATACCTTAGATGACTATTTTGTGCGCGATTCAACGGCTCCTTGGGGAGATGACTCTATTGAAGTTTATATTGATGCCGATGGCAGTCGCAACGCATCATTTGATCGCAAAAATGACTTTCACTTTATTTTTCGCTGGAAGGATAATAAAGTTAGCCTAAGTAGCAACTCGGCGGGGCATGGTAATATGGGAATTCAACAAACCATGACACGCTCTGATCATGGCATGATACTAGAAGCCTCCATACCGTGGCGCTCACTCGGCGTTAGACCATCAAGCGGTCATAAACTGGGGCTTGATATCCAAATCAATGATGATGACAATGGCAACCAGCGCGACACTAAAATTGCATGGCATTCGACAGATGATGAAGCATGGAAAAATCCGCAAAAATTTGGTCGTCTGGTGCTAGGGCTTTAAGGAATAGGCTCGACGAAGTTCAACCCGAAACAGGAGGTCATAATAAATCTAATATTTTACTCGTTTATTTTGTTAGATTTATTATGACCTCCTACTGACAATACTGCTCACGAAAAGTTAGTCTTCAAACTTACCCATCGCCATTAGCTTTGCATAACGCTTTTCTAACAACTTATTAATACTCAAAGAACGCACTTCGCGTAAACTTGTCTGCAATGCTTCACGCAATGCGTCAGCTAATGCATCATAATCCCGATGCGCGCCGCCTAATGGTTCAGGCACTATACGATCAATTAACCCATGCTTACTTAAAATTTCAGAGGTAATACCTAACGCTTCTGCCGCTTCATCCGCTTTGCTGGCATCTTTCCATAAAATAGACGCACAACCTTCTGGGGAAATAACAGAATAAGTGCTGTATTCCAGCATCATTACTTTATCAGCAACCCCAATAGCAAGCGCTCCACCTGAACCGCCCTCACCCACTATCGTAGCAATAATTGGAGTGCGCAATTGTGCCATTTCAAATAGATTACGCGCGATGGCTTCACTTTGACCGCGCTCTTCTGCGCCAACACCTGGGTAAGCGCCTGGCGTATCAATAAAAGTAATCACAGGAATATGAAACTTTTCAGCTAGCTTCATTAAGCGCAATGCTTTACGATAACCTTCTGGACGCGGCATACCAAAATTACGCTTGATATTTTCATTAGTATCACGCCCTTTTTGATGCCCGACAATCATAATGGGCTGATCATCAAAACGCGCTATACCGCCAACAATTGCCTGATCATCGCCGTAGTGACGATCGCCATGTAATTCTTGAAAGTCACTACAAAGACGCTCAATCAGATCAAAGGTATAAGGACGGGCGGGGTGTCTAGCAAGTTGCCCTATTTGTTTAGAGGTCAGCTTACTAAAAATACTTTTTGTCAGCGCTTGAGCTTTGCCTTCAAGGCGATCAACTTCTTCGCTCAAATTCACTTCAGAATTACTCACAAAACGCAATTCATCAATCTTTGCTTCTAATTCAGCAATCGGCTGTTCAAAATCCAGAAAATCCGCACCCATAAAAAACCTTTAACTTTTAATGTATATTAAGAAAGCTTAAAGAAAAAACGACCCCTTTTTAACTTCCTCATCAGAGGATATTAGGAAGTTCCAAGCAATGATTTTACCCATCTTACTTGCCCTTTTGTTCCTGCTTGAATCATCTCAAGCGTTGCGTAGAGCAACTATGCACCTCTTGATATGCTCCAATCAGGAACAAAAAATCAGCGCAATAGAGGTAAATTCATTACTTGAAACCTCCTTACTTCTCTTGTTTTGCAATTTCAGCATGCACTTCTTTCATATCCAAATCACGCACTTTAGCAATAACGTCATTTAATTGTCCTGCATTCATCATGCCTGGCTGCGAGAAAAGCACAACTTGTTCGCGGAAAATCATTAGCGTTGGGATAGAGCGAATCTGGAAATGAGCACCTAACTCTTGCTCTGTCTCAGTATCTATTTTACCAAATACTATATCGTCATACTGCTCTGAAACTTCATCGTAAATTGGCGCAAAAGACTTACAGGGACCACACCATTCTGCCCAAAAATCGACAATAACGATGTCATTTTTATTAATAATCTCTTCAAATGTATCCGATGTAATATCTACTGTTGCCACGATGTATTCCTTATTGGTTTAAATTAAATATGAGTGAGTGAATATAAGGGGTTGATTATCCAATTACAAGGCAAGAAAAAAGTTTAGAGAAACAATTTTATGCATTAGCTTCAATTAATCAGCTCCCCAACTTGCTTGCAATGAATGTTCGATATTTAGCTGATCTAGTATGCGCGCCACCATAAAGTCCACTATTTCAGTCAATGACTCAGGCTTAAAATAAAAACCTGGATTGGCGGGCATAATAACCGCGCCCATGCGACTCAGCTTTAGCATATTTTCTAAATGAATTTCTGAAAACGGGGTTTCACGGATAACCAGAATTAGCTTCTTGCGCTCTTTAAGTGCCACATCTGCGGCACGTTCTAGCAAATTTTTACTGCTACCCACGGCAATGGAAGAGAGTGTGCCTGTTGTGCAAGGACAAACCACGGTTGCATCAGCAACACCTGTGCCACTTGCTATTGGCGCTAACCATTGCTCTTTTTCAAAGACGCGAATCTGCCCTGCTTTTGCTTGATATTTTTTAGTAAAAAATACTTCAATCTCAGATGCGCGCATCGGTAATGCTAAATCTGTTTCCATCTTTATGACAATATGTGCAGGACGAGAGAGTAATAAATAAATCTGACAATCCGCTTTTACCAACGCTTCTAATAGGCGCAACCCATAAGCTGCGCCTGATGCGCCTGTCATTATCAGTGTAATTTTTTTGCTATTCACGATACGGCTTGCAGACCTTGCAATAATTTATTATGGATTCCACCAAAGCCCCCATTACTCATTACCAATAGCTGATCACCTGCAACTGCTGTTTGCACAACATCTGCAACGAGCTGATCAAGATCACGGTAAAGACTGGCATTAGTGCCTAGCTCATCCAGCAGCCCTTGCATTTCCCAATCCACATTATCGGGCTGATATAAAACTACCTGATCCGCTACCGCTAGCGATTCTGCCAATGCTCCTTGATGGATTCCCATGCGCATCGTATTTGAGCGCGGCTCTAGGATAGCGATAATTTTCTTATCAGCAACATTAGCGCGCAAACCTGCCAAGGTGGTTTTAATAGCAGTAGGATGATGCGCAAAATCATCATACACACGGATAGCATTCACTTCACCGCGTAGCTGCATACGACGCTTAATGCCTTTAAATTCTGCCAGTGCATTAATGGCATGCTCAACAGGCACACCCACATGACGCGCCGCTGCAATCGCTGCCAACGCATTACTTATATTATGCTTGCCTAGCAAACCCCATTTAACAATGCCTTGCTTCTCACCTTCAAACAAAACATGAAATTCACTGCCATCAGCCTTAACAACCTCAACACCCCATGTGGAATGGCTCTTATCTTCTGAAGAAAACTTTTCTACCGCTGTCCAGCACCCTTTTTCTAAGACATCATCAAGATTTTGCTCTTCTTGATTCGACACAACCAGCCCTTTGCTTGGCACAATACGCATTAGATGGTGAAACTGCGTTTTAATCGCCTCAAGATCAGGAAAAATATCCGCATGATCATATTCAAGATTATTTAAAACTAATGTTTTGGGATGATAATGTA
>DRMS01000235.1 GCA_011322515.1 Leucothrix mucor | reverse complement strand
TGCAGGTTTTTTCTTTGGTTGCTTAATTGGTATTCCACTGGGTTTTGCGTTAGCCCTGTCTAAAATAATGAATCGAATCTTTGATCCATTAGTTGAATTTTTTCGCCCCATGCCACCTTTAGCCTTAATTCCATTGGTTATTCTCTGGTTGGGTATTGATGAAAGTGCAAAAATATTCCTTTTATTCCTTGCCTCTATTTGGATTATGGCATTAGCAACTCGCGCAGGGGCAATGTCAACCAACCTCTCTAAAGTTCATGCCGCTTACACCCTGAACGCGAATAAACGACAGATTTTATTTCACGTTATCCTTCCTAATGCGCTACCCGAAATTTTCACAGGAATGCGCGTTGCCATTGGTGTTTGCTGGGGAACCGTTGTCGCCGCAGAACTCGTTGCCGCAGAATCAGGTTTAGGCATGATGATTATGGTTGCCAGCAAATACCTCTCCACCGATATCGTGGTCTTGGGCGTTATTTTAATTAGCCTAATCGCCTATGCGATTGATATTTTAATGCGCTACCTTGAAAGAAAATTCGTCCCTTGGAGGGGAAAGGTTAAGCATTAGGGATATTTGTAGCAATTGTTGATGGTGTTCATTTAGATTTAATACCAATTAAACTGTATAAAAAATATTCCGAACTCCTATGATGCGGAGATATTTTTTTTGGCTACCAGTTTAAGGCGGGATAGTTCATGTTTCTGCTATTCACCCACGCCCTTCGACACGCTCAGGAAGCTAGCTCCCTGAGCGTGTCGAAGGGCGTGGGTTGTTTGCTATGACGTTACTTGTCCCGCCTTAAGTTGGTAGCCTTTTTTTTGGCATCTGTCGCCAGAATAAAAGTATAAATTACTTTTCCATTTGATGAAGGATGCCCAAAAATTATTGATAGTATTCTCTCTATTTCAACAGTAAACGATAAAATAAAGACAGCTTTTTTTTGCTTATCATTTGCTCTTTCCTAAAAATTCGGTTACATGCGCTAAAAACTTATCTACTGACATTTCTCCAACGATTCTATAAGAACGATGCTCTTGCTTATTGGTGCCAAAAAACATAATGCCTGGAGGACCAAATAAGCCAAATTTCTTCATTAATGCCTTATCCTGCTCATCATTTTTAGTCACATCGGCCTGTACTAGTACGGTATTTTCTAGCGCTTTCATCACGCGTGGGTCACTAAAGACTTTGTGTTCCATTTCTTTACAAGAGATACACCAGTCAGCATAAAAATCTAGCATTAGTTTTTTATTTTGCGCAGCTGCATTTTCTAATGCTAAGTCTAGGCTCTTAATATCTTTCACTCGTGCAAAGATCAGCCCTTCAGAGGTAACCCCCCCTGTGGTTGAGCCTGTCACTTGCTGAATAACAGCCCTGTTTTTAAGTGGTGTAAAGAAGCTACTATTTCCTTTAGCAACCCCCAACATGAGGATAATACCGTAAACAAGAATAATAATGCCAAATGCTTTCCATAATCTATCCCATCCGCTAGCGGTTGTATCCAGTGGATCAATCGCTTTCATGTAGATTGCAGAGCCTATCAATAGAGCCGCAGTGAGTAGAATAATGATTTCTACAGGCAGTATGCGTTCTAACATCCAGATGGCAAGACCAAGCATTAAGACCCCAAAAACGGCTTTGACTTTATCCATCCATGCGCCTGCTTTGGGTAATATTTCTCCCGCTACCGTACCAATCATTAGAAGGGGTACGCCCATACCTATGCCCAGCATAAACAGGGATAAACCACCAAGAAATGCATCTTTAGTATCAGCGATAAAGATTAATGCACCCGTTAATGGAGCGGTTACGCAAGGCCCAACAATTAAGGCGGATAAAATACCCATAATAGCTGCGCCAATAAAGGTGCCGCCTTCTTGCTGGTTGCTAACACGGGTTAATTTATTTTGAATGCTGGCAGGCATTTGTAGTTCATAGAAGCCAAACATAGAGAAGGCTAAAACAACAAATAACAGAGCAAACAGTCCAATAACCCAAGGTATTTGCAATGCCGCCGTTAGGCTTTCACCACTTAGCCCTGCTAGCACGCCAACAATGGCATAGGTTAATGCCATCGGGATAACATAAGCAAGCGAGAGAATAAATGCTTTTTTCTTGGAGATGTCACTACCTTGTCCAGAAATAATGCCTGAAAGAATTGGGATCATTGGAAATACACAGGGCGTAAAAGTGAGCGCTAATCCTGCTAGAAAAAACAACCCAAGAATAGTGAATAGACTATTATCTTTTAAAATATTGGTAAAGACTTCTTGCTCGGATACCTTTTTGTCACTCTTTAGGCTGTTTGAGTTATCAATTCCTGAAATATTTGTAGCATTGGTACTAGTTGCTTGGCTTTTTTCAGGCGCATTGGCAAGGTTGATTGTTTGCGTTTTATTTTGTGGTGGATAACAGATACCTGTCAGTTTAGAACAGCCTTGATAGCTTGTTTTTATGGTGATCGAATCCGCTTTTCCAGTCAGTGGAATTTTAATGTCAAAATCTTTGTTATAGACAATGGTATCACCATAGTTGGGATCTTTTTGTAGCTTACCTTTTGGCATAACCCGTTCGCCAAGCTCAACACCTTGGGCATCAAGCAAGCGAAAGTGGATCTTCTTTTGATACAGATAATGCCCAGATGTTACTTGCCAACGTGCATTTAAGGTTTGCTTATCCATCGCGCTAATATCAAATGCAAATGCCTGATCAGGTGGTAGCGGTCCACTGTTATTTGTATTCTTACCAAATGCAGGAATACCTAGCTGAGCTGCCAAATCAGAGGGTTTTGTAGTTGGAGTAGGAGAATCCTCAATACTTTCAAGTGTTGAAAACTCATTGGCAGGCGCAGAATTACTGTTGCCATTAATTGCCGTAGGTGCGGCAATTGTGCTGGGTACATCAAAATCTAGGGCAACTTTCTGTGGTGGATAGCAAACACCCAAATCAGCACAGCCTTGTGATTTAGTTTTTAACTTAATCGTGCTTGCGCTACCCGTATTTTTAAATGGAATGTTGACAGAAACACGGTTGCGATAAATAACTACCTGACCAAAGCTAGGATCATCCTTTAAATCGCCCTTAGGAAAATTTGGCTTTCCCAATGTAACTGCAGGATTATCACTTTTAAATGAAAAACGCTTGCGATACATATAATAGCCATCAGCGATTTTCCATGTGACTGTTACCGAGTCGGCGTTAGAATCAGTAATGAATACCTGAAATGCTTTATCTGGTTTTAATAGTTCATCAGTAGCAATAGCATAGATATTGCTACCTATTAAACTAATAAAAAGAGAGATTAAAAGAAGTAGTTTTTTCATTGTTTAGTAGTCCTCTAGCGTTTAGAGATGGATGTATCAGTATAATACTGCTACAGAGCGCAATACATTAAACTATTGTAAATCTTTACCGCACAATAACCCTATAGTCGGTATGGCATGTAGGTAAAATTACGCATAAAGGTGATGGATAGATGCATTAAGAATAGGCATTTTTCTAGTTTGGGATGTATGCATAGACGCTCACTGATTAAATTTCATCTTGATGGCTAAAAAGCTGAAGCTTTCACGCCTTTTATCAGGCAATTATTTATCTGAAAAAACCATAACATCTCAAACTAGAAAAAGGGTTGAGAAAATTTCTTATTTTCGTCTAAAGCCTAAGAATAATCCTAATCCAGCCATTGCGGCTGATGAAAGATTTGCAGTAATAAAATTCTTTAAACCACCAAGATGCGGAGAAATCCAAGCAATTAAATTATCATAGGCATTTTCAAAAATAGCCCAGTTAATATCAATCATGCCATTGTATTGTAATAAAAAGAGCAAAATAAAGACTGCCCCACTCATAAAGAAGACGAATTTTAAGAAAGTTCTAAACGCATAGCCGATACTAAAGCCGACAAAAAAACTAAAGCCCATATAAGCTGCAAGTGCAACCCAATTGCCCGTTTCAATTGCTTGTTGTGGTTCCATTTGTTCCCCGTAAATTAGATTGAAAGTTTATTTTTAGGAAGGGAATCTTCTAAAAAATGACGCATAGTGTAACTTCTTTCGTTATAATTTTCCGCTTTTTCATTGAGTATTATTGTGGAAATAAATTCCCAAGCCCCTAGTCACCGTTTTTGCGTTGCCCCGATGTTAGATTGGACCGACCGCCATGAACGTTATTTTTTACGTCTGATGTCACGCCATGCCTATTTATACAGTGAAATGGTAACAACAGGTGCGCTAATTTATGGTGATCGTGATCGCTACTTACCATTTAATCCTCGAGAGCAACCTATCGCCTTACAGCTAGGTGGCAGTGACCCTAGGGACTTGGCAGAGTGCGCTAAAATGGCGCAAGACTATGGCTATAATGAAGTCAATATCAATGTCGGCTGCCCCAGTGAGCGAGTACAAAAAGGTGCATTTGGTGCGTGCTTAATGGCTGAACCACAACTTATTGCAGAATGTGTCGATACCATGCGCTCTGCGGTCAGTATCCCCATTACCGTTAAAAACCGCATAGGCATTGATGAGCAGGATGAAACGCAAAGCTTGGCTCAATTTATTGATACCGTATCCCAAGCAGGCTGCAATACTTTTATCGTTCATGCGCGTAAAGCTTGGTTGAAAGGTTTAAGTCCTAAAGAGAATAGGGATGTGCCACCACTCAACTATGAATTGGTCTATCAAATCAAGCGTGAAAACCCTCAACTAGAAATCATCATAAATGGTGGAATTAAAACAATAGAAGCCTCGCAACAACATTTACAACAGGTTGATGGTGTCATGCTAGGGCGAGAGGTTTATCACAATCCTTATTTAATGATGCAAGTTGATACTGCGCTTTATAACGATGTGGGTGAGATATTTTCACGCAAACAAATATTACAACAATATTTTACCTATATTGAGCAACAACTAGGGCGTGGTGTATACCTCAAGCATATGAGTCGCCATTTATTAGGGTTATTTCAAGGGCATTCAGGGGCTAAGGCATGGCGGCGGTTTATTAGTGAGAATGCCTATAAGGATGGTGCTGGAATTGAGGTGTTAGAACGGGCTATGCGTTTCGTAGAAGACTGTTAGGAACGAGCACGAAACAACTTCCCGATCTCTAACTTGCTTTTTTATCCCAGCTTGGATGATCTCAGAAGTTATTCCGCGCTCGTTCCTTAGGATTTTTCCAGCCATCCTGAAAATAGCTGGGTTTAGGAGGTTTCAAGCAATGAATTTGCCAATATTGTGCAGATTTTTTGCTCCTGATTGGAGTATATCAAGAGGCGCATAGTCGCTCTACGCAACGATTGATAGGATTCAAGCAGGGGTAAAAGGGCAAGTAAGATTGCTAAATTCATTGCTTGGAACGTCCTTATCTTGCTTTGAGAGAAAACCTAAAATTATCCCTCCTCAGATACCAACTGCCCCCACAAATCATGCTCACTAGAGTGCGTAATTTCGACCTCAGCAAACTGCCCAGATTCTAGTCGTTCACCTTCAATAAATACTACGCCATCAATCTCAGGCGCATCGGCATAACTTCGTGCAATGGTAAAATCTTCGCCTGTATCATCAGTCAACACCGTCATGCGCTTGCCTATTTGTGCTGAAAGCTTTGCCGCGCTGATGTTTGCTTGTACTTCCATAAAACGCTCCACACGATCCTGTTTTTCATCTTCGGCAACGGGGTTAGGTAATTCATTTGATTGCGCACCTTCAATGGGAGAGTAGGCAAAGCAACCAACACGATTTAATTGTGCCTCACGTAAGAAATCCAGCATTAGCTCAAAATCTGCTTCTGTTTCACCAGGAAAACCTGCAATAAAGGTACTGCGAATGGCTATTTCAGGGCAAATATCACGCCATTTAGCAATCCGCTCTAAGGCTTTTTCTGCATGGGCAGGACGGCGCATATTTTTTAATACCGTATGGCTAGCATGCTGAAAGGGAATATCAAGATAAGGGAGTATTTTACCCTCTGCCATTAAGGGGATGATTTTATCCACATGCGGATAAGGATAAACATAATGCAAGCGTACCCAGATACCTAGCTCACCTAAGGCTTCTGCAAGTTGCTGTATATGTGATTTAATCGGGCGACCTTGCCAAAAACCTGTGCGATATTTTATGTCGATGCCATAGGCGCTGGTATCTTGTGATACCACTAGCAATTCTTTTACGCCTGCTTTAGCCAGATTTTCAGCCTCTTGCATCACATCAGCGATAGGACGACTGACTAAATCACCGCGTAATGAAGGGATAATGCAAAAGGTACAGCGATGATTGCAACCTTCGGATATTTTTAAATAGGCATAATGCCGTGGTGTCAGTTTGATTCCTTGCGGTGGAACTAGGTCTAAAAAAGGATCATGTGCGGGTTTAACCTGCTTATGCACTGCACTCATCACTTCTTCATAGGCATGCGGTCCTGTAACAGCTAACACATCAGGATGCGCCGTGAGTACTTTTTCAGAATCAACACCAAGGCAACCAGTGACAATCACTTTGCCATTTTCCTGAATTGCTTCGCCAATCACTTCAAGAGACTCCTCTACTGCGGAGTCTATAAATCCGCAAGTATTGATGACGACAACATCGGCATTATCATAAGTCGCACTGATCTCATAGCCTTCCGTTTTTAGCTGGGTAAGAATTCTCTCTGAGTCTACTAATGCTTTGGGACAGCCTAAACTAACGAAGCCTACACGTGGTGAATATTTCTTCATCTTTTCCTTAAAAATTGCTTGATATCTATATATAGTATTTGATCTAACTTATTTTGCATATGCATTTATTCACAACGTAAAGACAACTGAGCTATTATTTAGCATATAGTTTAGTTAATGCCTCTACTCTCTCAGAAAAAATCTGTAAGTAGTTGATAGTTATAAATATAGATTGACTGTTTAAAAAATATACTTTTTCTTAAATGTTATATTATATAAGGCTTAGAGAGCATAATTACTCGTTTATACACAGAGTTATCCACAGAAAATGTGGGTAACTTTGTGATTAACGATTGTCAAGGCCAAGATGTGAAAAAAAATGATTTTTAGACATTAATTTAGAGCATCATTTATCAGGAAAAAAGTACTTTACACTTTTTATCCGTCATTCCCGAGGTGTTTTTATCGGTAATTTTGCTTAGGAACATGCACGGAATAACTTCCCGAGGTTCTACCGCAGAATTTTTATTTCAGATTGGATGTACTCATGAGGCGCATAGTTACTCTACGCAACGAATGAGATCATCCAAGCTGGGATAAAAAGGCAAGTTATAGACATTCATTTATTAAATTTCCTCACCCTTTGACTCCGCTCAGGGAACTGTACCCTGAGCGGAGTCAAAGGGTGCAATTATTTATGTGAAATACTATTTCTGCTTAAATAGGCTCAGTTAAAATACGGCTGCCACAAGGGTGACCTGTATGCGTCAATACTGATAAAATAGGTATTAGTAGATATTGTTTTTTATCTATAAATCACATATACAGTAGCCACACCCCACTATATAAAGGAGTTTTTATGTCAAAGAAGTACCCTGTTGTTTCTGTTACTGGTTCATCTGGCGCTGGTACAACGTATGTTAAAAGAGCTTTTGAGAACATTTTTAATCGTGAAGGCATCAGTCCATCCATTGTTGAAGGTGATAGCTTTCACAGCCTAAGCCGTGTTGAGTTTGGTCAAAAGGCAAAAGAAGCCGAAGAAAATGGTGATCATAGTTTTAGTCACTTTGGACCTCAAGCAAATGATTTTGTCGCGATAGAAAGAACCTTTAAAGAGTATGGCGAAGCTGGTATCAGTAAAAAGCGTTATTATTTACATAATGATGATGAAGCCGCAGAACAGAATAAGCGCCTTGGCTGTAATAAATCATCAGGTGAATTTACCCCATGGGAAGATATTGAAGCAGGAAGTGACTTGCTATTTTACGAAGGATTACATGGTTTAGTTGCGGATGAAAAGCAGGATATTGATACCTCTAGATTTGTTGATTTAGGTATTGGTGTTGTGCCTAGTGTTAATTTGGAGTGGATTCAGAAAATTCATCGAGATTATTCTGAGCGTGGTTATGCGGCAGCCGATACTGTTGATACTATTTTGCGTCGTATGCCTGATTATGTACATTACATCACGCCCCAGTTTGCACGTACCGATATTAACTTTCAGCGTGTTCCGCTAGTGGATACATCACACCCCTTTATTGCGCGTGATATTCCTACGCCTGATGAAAGTATGGTGGTTATTCGCTTTAAAGACCCAGAAAAATTTAAGATCAATTTTCCCTATTTATTGAACATGATTGAAGGTTCCTTTATGACTCGTCGTAACACAATAGTCGTGTCAGGTGGGAAAATGAGTATGGCAATGGAAATCATCCTTGCGCCTATTATTCATGAGCTGATTGAGAAAAGTAAGTAAATTACGGTTAATTGTTGATCAAAAAAATCCTCAAGTACGACAGCATATTGGGGCTTTTTTGTGGCTATCAAACCAATCGTAAAAAAATGAGCTGGGGTTGTTATGGGTAGTACATTTCCTATCTATTAATAAGAGCAGTTGAAATTTATGCCATTTCATCCCCATCTTCGACAAGCTTAGAAAGCTGGTTCCCTGAGCTTGTCGGAAAGTGTGGGATAATAAGTACAAACATTAGCTGTCCCACTTTAAACTGCTATAGACGTTCACTTAGGAAGTTCCAAGTAATGAATTTACCTATATTGCGCTGATTTTTGTTCCTGATTGGAGTATCTCAAGAGGTGCATAGTTGCTCTACGCAACGATTGAGATGATTCAAGCAGGAGCAAAAGGGCAAGTAAGATGGGTAAAATCATTGCTTGGAACTTCCTTATTAAATTTCATCTTGATGACTGAAAAGCCGAAGCTTTCAGTCTTTTATCAGGAAATTATTTATCTGAAAAACTATATTTTAAAAATAAAAACTCTACAATGGATGCTATACCTAATAGTTATCAACATTAAAAAATCGAGAATAAGCTAAAATTAGGTATAATCTCTATTATCCTCGGATGATGGGAAGTTACTTGGAATTGTTTCTAAGTATATGAATTATTAGAGCTTGGTGGTATTGTATACAAATTTTGTTTAAT
>DRMS01000234.1 GCA_011322515.1 Leucothrix mucor | reverse complement strand
TTAGGCTGAAAACTCAGTATTTTTCATCGTAGCATTGATACTTTCTTTTGTAGTTATAGACATTCATTTATTAAATTTCCGCACCCTTCGACTCCGCTCAGGGTACAGCTCCCTGAGCGGAGTCGAAGGGTGCGGAAATTTAATAAATGAATGTCTATAACTACAAAAGAAAGTATCAATGCTACGATGAAAAATACTGAGTTTTCAATCTAAGTTCAAATGATTAACCTGTCTCCCCAGGATAATCGGCAATACCAGGATTGTCTGAAATACCAATCAATTTAGGATGGTTAATCTTAGCCAGTTTCAATACGTCATCTTTACCTTTGTTATTGATAATATAATCTCTAACAATATCCCACATTAAACGACCTTCTGGCGTGCGGTTTACGGTTGCCCAGCCTGCAACGTTGTACATTTTTTTAGGATCAATTTTGTCGCCATTGTCTAATCTGGCATCAGTAATACGTGAGTAGAGTGGTTTTTTAGGGTTCAGAGTGTAATCCATACCACCTAAACGCACCATATCACCACCCGATTGTAGGTAAGGGTCTGGATCAAAGAGATTATCAGCGACTTGTTCTAATGTTTCTATTAGGTCTTTGCCACTCATTTTTCTTACATAGGTTTCTGCATAAGTCATGGCGCATTGCGTCATCACATCTTCCATTGTGATCCAATCACCTTTTAGGGTAGTTGTTCCCCAGCGTACCCCTGCTGACATGGCGATGTCGGCTTTGTATTCTTCTCTTAAGGCATTACATAAAACTTGATCCCATGTGCCCATAAAGTTACCACGACGGTAGAGAGTTCTATCTGCTTTGGCGAGTTTTTCTTCAAGAATAGTTTTATACGTTTTGCCAACGCGTTCTTTGTTGAAATAGAATTTTTTACTGCGACTTTCAATGATTTTATCATCGTATTTTTTATCGCGCATTTGGGTAATATAGGCTTCCATTTCTTTATCGGCGGGTAGCCAGTTGGTGATGACAGGGAGCATTTTATAATGCATTTTTACCTTGCCTTCATTCATATCCATGTCCATAACGCCAACGTATTTACCGTTTGAACCGCCATTGGTGACAAGGCAATCTGCTCCGCCTTTTTTGTTCTTTACTTGCACAGGCTGAGGCATGCCATCATGCGTATGTCCGCCAAAGATGGCATCAATACCTGCCACATTTTCGCCCATCTTAATGTCCACATCCATGCCGTTATGTGAAATCATAATCACCGCATCGGGTTTTTCTTCACTGCGAATTTTCTTAACTAATTGCTCCATATCGGGCTCGCGAATACCAAAGGACCAGTCAGGGAAGAATTCGCGCGGATTCGCGTTGGAGGTGCGTGGGAAAGCTTGCCCTACCACGGCAATACGCTTACCACCAATTTTTTTCATAACATAGGGCTGGAAAGGGTAGCCTTCATCTTCATCAAACAAGCCTTTGCCATATTTCTCAGTCATTTCGGGGTAGTCATCCCCCATGAGTGCATCTTCTTTAATACGCACATTTTGACCAATAAAGTCGCCCTTAAATAGTGCTACATTGCTCAATACTTCGGCTTCATTATAGGTAAACTCCCAATGCCCAACCATCACGTTTACCCCAAGAATATTGGAGGCTTCCACCATGTCTACACCGCGAGTCCAAACATTGGTAGCAGAACCTTGCCATAAGTCTCCACCATCAAGGGTTAGGGTGTTTTCTATGCCACCTGCTTCTTTGCGGAGCTTATCTAATAGGGTTTTGATATGCGCATAACCGCCTGTTTTACCGTATTTTTTAGCTGCATTGAGGAAATCTAGGTAGGTGTAGGCATAAGATTCTGCGCTGTCTTTTGCTAGCTGCATTTTTTTAAGAAGCTTTTCACCCACTACATGCGGAGGACGACCATAGGCTTCACCAACACCCAAGTTTACATTCGGCTCGCGGAAGTAAACAGGCAGTAATTGACCATGTAAATCAGTGGTGTGTAAGATACGTGCCTGACCTTTTTTGGGGATAGTGTAGAAGTCTTTGGGCATTTTTTCAGAAGCAATAGCATTTTGCATCATCCAAGGTAATGCACCTGTAGCAGTTCCTGCTGCGCCCATAGCGAGGAGTTTTAAGAACGTACGTTTATCCATTGTTGGCATTGCTGTATCCCCTATAATTTTATAGTAGTGTGGTATTTTTTGAAAATTTTGATGTTGTCATTGTCCCAGTTTAGGGTAAATAATAAAATGGTAATATGCGCGGTGTTGGGTTAGGGTTTTCACCCATACCTAGAGAGGGGTGCTATCAGGTAGACTGATATAGTAAGGAACGTGCACAAAACAACTGCCCGATCTCTAACTTGCCTTTTTATCCGAGCTTGGATGATCTCATTCGTTGCGTAGAGTAACTATGCACCTCATGAGTTCATCCCATCTGAAATAAAAATTCTGCGTTAGAACTTCGGGAAGTTACTCCGTGCACGTTCCTAAGTTTAGATGAAATTTTTACAGTTGTAGCCTGTGTTGAAGTACGAAACATGGGTTTGGCTTTGAAGCTAATGCTCCTGTTAATTAATAGCGTTCGAAAAGAAAACTATTTTTTATCTAACTAAAAAATAGTTTTCACTCTTACGAGCTGTCGTTATGCATTTAAAAGCCATCATCCTCCTATTTATTTTGCTTGGCAGTTTTTTCACTTATGTAAAAGCCCAAGCAATTAATCACACTCCCTTTGTAAAAATAGGCGTACTCAGTCATCGTGGTGATGAGAAAACACTGAAAATGTGGAATCCCACGGCTAATTATCTGATCGCTAAATTGCCACAGTATGATTTTGAGATAGTGCCGCTAGATTTTGATGCGGTCGAGCCTGCGGTTAAAGCGGGGGCAGTTGATTTTATTCTGGTCAATTCGGGTATCTACGTTAATTTGGAAGCAAAATATAATATCACCCGCCTCGCGACCATGATTAATCTACGCAATAATGCACCCTATAGCATTTTTGGCGGTGTGATTTTTACCCGTAGTGATCGGGATGATATTCAAACGCTTGAAGATACACAGGGTAAATCGTTTATGGCGGTGGATGAAACCTCACTGGGTGGATTCCAAATGGCGTGGCGTGAGCTTGATGCTATCGATATTAATCCATATGATGATTTTTCACAGCTTAAATTTGGGGGGATTCATGACAAAGTGGTGATGGCAGTCGTTAAGGGGGATATTGATGTTGGCACAGTGCGCACAGATATTTTAGAGCGCATGAGTAATGCAGGGCGTATTGATATGGATGAACTTAAAATTATCAATCCCCAGCAGCATAAAAAATTTCCTTCACTACATAGTACTCGCTTATATCCCGAGTGGCCGTTTAGTCAATTAGAGCATACTGATTCTGAATTAGCGCGACAGGTTGCGGTTGCTTTATTTAAAATGCCTAAAACAGACCCTGCGTTAAAGGCGGGAAAATATGCAGGATGGTCAATTCCATTTGATTATCATGAGGTTCATGCCTTATTTAAGCAGTTAAAATTACCCCCTTATGCCTCTTTAGCGCAACTTACTATTACCGAAGCCATCAAGCGCTATTGGTATTGGGTCATTGCTAGTATGACCGCATTATTAGCACTCTTGGGGCTTACCTCGTTCGTGGTGCGTCATAATCAGGAATTGCGTTATGCACAACTACGGATGGAGCGCCAGCATCAACTGATTAATGAGTCAGTGGCAGATGGCATTTATGGTGTTGATCTCGTGGGTAATTGCACCTTTATGAATCGAGCGATGACAGAAATGACAGGTTGGGAATCTGAAGATTTAATTGGTAAAAACCAGCATCTTATTCTGCATCACACCCATGAAGATGGTTCTCCTTTTCCACGTACGACCTGTCCTGTGTATCAATCATCGTTTGATAATCAGCCGCGCTTTGTTGCCGATGATATTTTCTGGAAAAAGGATGGCGCTTATATCAATGTCGAATACAGTTGTACGCCATTACGTGGTTTGCGGGGTGAAACGCGCGGTTCCGTGGTTGTGTTTCGTGATATAACCGCACGTAAACAAGCGCAAAAACATGCCGAAGAGCATCAATTACAGTTAGCGCATGTAGGGCGATTGAGTACTTTGGGGGAAATGGCATCGGGTATCGCGCATGAATTAAATCAACCACTGACCGCCATTAGCACTAATGCGCGTGCTTGTATTCGCTTACTGGAGGCTGATAAAGGTAATGCTGAAAGCTGTGCTGATGTCATGGAAAAAATAGCCTCACAGGCAGAAAGAGCAGGGGGCGTTATTCAGCATATTCGCCATTTTACGCATAAAGAATTGCCCAATATTAAACCCGCTAAGCTTAAAAGTATGTTAAATGTAGTATTAGATCTCGTGGATCGGGAGATAAAATCAAAAAAAATTATTTTAATACTTGATTTGGATACAAAAGCGCCTTGGGTGCTGGCGCAGGATATTCAGGTGGAACAAGTGATATTAAATTTGGTGCGTAATGCGATTGAATCACTTGAAAGTATGCCCAAAGAAAAGCGGCAATTAATCATTAAAACAAGCGTAATGCCGCAAGGAAAAGTAGAAATAAGAGTAACTGATACAGGGCGGGGTATAAAAAAAGTCATTCAGGAACAATTGTTTGAGCCATTTATGACCACTAAAGATAATGGTATGGGATTAGGGCTGTCAATTAGTCAGGGAATTATTGAAGCACATGGTAGCCAGATAAAAGTTGAAACCCCTATCGGTCATAGTGGTGTAAGTTTTTACTTTAGCTTGTTACAATCATCAGCAAAAGAAGTGGAGGAAATGAAATATGCCTAATGAAGTGACTGTTTTTATTGTTGATGATGATGAAGAAGTCAGAGATGCGTTAGCGTTGTTAATGCAGTCTATTGGTTTAAATTCTGAAACCTATGATTCAGCACAATCCTATCTGGATGCGTTTGATGCCGATAAACCAGGAACGCTGGTGCTAGATGTGCGAATGAAAGGCATGAGTGGTTTGGCATTGCAGTCACATTTATCCAGTTTCCCCTTACATCCACCGATTATTATTATTACAGGTCATGGTGATGTTTCGATGGCGGTGCAAGCCGTGCAAGCGGGTGCTTTGGACTTCTTAGAAAAGCCCTTTAAAGAGCAAACGTTGCTGGAAAGTATTTATCGTGGTATTGAAAAAGATGCCGAACAACGCGGTGAAGCCTCAAAAGTAGCCGAAGTTCAAGCACGCGTAGATCGCTTAACCAGTCGAGAAAAAGAAGTGATGGGTGAGGTTGTGGCAGGTAAGCGCAATAAAGTCATCGCCTATGATCTTGGCATCAGCCAATCAACGGTGGAAGCACATCGTGCTAAAGTCATGGAGAAAATGGAGGCAGAGTCTTTATCGGATTTAATGCGTATGATTTTCTCTATTAAGCAGGAATAATAAGGAACGGGCACGAAACAACGTCCCGATCTCTAACGTACTTTTTTATCTCAGCTTGAATGATCTTATTTGTTGCGCATAGTTGCTCTAGGCAACGATTGAGATGATTCAAGCAGGAGCAAAAGGGCAAGTAAGATTGGTAAAATCATTGCTTGGAACCTCTATTATATCTAATCAAGAATGAAAAATTTGCACAATAGGGGGAGATTCGCTACTTGAAATGTCCTTATAAAAAAAGCCAAGCAAATTGCTTGGCTTTTTTTATACTATCGACATACTGTAGCGTCTCTAAATTTCAGGGTAAGTGAATAGATAAATTTTTAACTTGTTGATTTTTTAATTAGTTAATATTCTATGAATCGGGTTTTGCTCTGAAATTTAGAGAAGAGATAAAATACCCACAAATTAAAACTCACCCGAAGCACCGCGCGCCATAATTTCTAACATGACGGCTTTTACTTTAGTTGCTTCTTTTAAGAGCTTATCAGGAAGCGTTTTGCCACCTGAAATCATCATATCCATATCCAGCGCATATAACCAAAATTTACCTTGTTTGTCTTCTATCATAGAAATTCGACAAGGCAAATAGGCTGCAAAGGCATCACTATGATCAACCATCGTCATCGCAGTAATTGGATTACAATATTGGAAAATCTTTAAAAAGCGTTGTTTCTTGCCCGTCATTTTTTCAACTTGTACAGACAGTGGTAATTTACCAACCGCCATAATGCCTAACTCAACCGCAGCGGAATCCATCGCTTCTTCTGCATCTTTGGGGCTAACATCGTCTTCTAATGCTTTTTTCCATACAGTAGCATCGGCTGAATTGCCCGTTTCTTTCAGCTTTGTCCACATATCGGAATAAACTTTTCCTGCACTAGGATCAAGCTCATAAAAAGCATCCACGTCCCCTTTAAATTTGCTATATGCAAAACCACCGCCGATTAAAGCGACAAGCCCTATAATTGCCAATAAATTCCATAAAAACTTCATACCTACTCCTAGCCCTACCATTAATTTTAAACGGTTTTATATTTTGTATCTATATTCATAAACATGGCAATGACGACATTAAGTAGGTGATCATACATAGTTTAACGTTTGTTCGCCTACTTAAAAAATACAGTTGCCCAGTCTATTATTCTTAAATTTTATTTATCTGTATCAATAGCTTTCATCAAACTAAAGCTTTTTACAAAAGGTCCTGCCATTTTAGGGTTTTTGATCATTGCACCATAGTCACCCACTTTAAATTTAAGTGCGCCAGACGCATAAGCTTTACCCATGCCAAGCATATCACTCCCCATAACACCAATACCTTTAGTGACCCACTTCATCCAATCTTTGCGACTTGCGCGCATATCCCAGTCAGGTGTTTCGCCATTGTAATCACCTGCACTAACACATTCGCCATTCTCTACAACAAAAACACCGCAGGGCTTATCATCTTCTTTAAAACCACAGGTAATCACTGAATTAAAGCCGATTTCTGCCAGCTTGTCTTTTACATCAGGGTTGCCATTCCATCCATCTTTAAGTTCGTTCATCCATTCTGCTGAAAATAATTCAGACATTTTTACTCTCCTTTGCGTTAAAAAAATAATAATCCACATATTATGGGATAAAACACTATATTACTAGGATGATCAGTGGTATTTATTTATGTTTTATGGCACTCCCCTATAGCGAAGAAAAGTATAGGACTCCTATCAAATCATGGGTAACTTCTCACTAAAGCACAAGTCGCTCTTGTATTTTTTTGCTTCATTAATACCAGCTCAGCATCTTGTTGCGTTAATTGATGTGCATGAATTAATGCAGCCGCCTCTGCAACGCCATAACATCCCACTTCACGATAGACGATTTCAGATTTATAACTGAGTTGCTCAGCCACCGTATTTAAATGTTCAGCTGAATAACAAATAAAAGGCAGCTTTAAGCGTTGTGATAAGGCGACTAAAGCAGGCTCATGCTGTTTTAAATCAAGACTCGCTATCGCCACCACACGCTGCAATTGATCTGCTGAAATATGTTGATCAATTAACGATTGCAAATAAGATTCAGGGCAACCTTTATCACAGCCCATTCCCAATACATACATAGGCTGTTGCCAAGCACCTGCGGTTGTTACCACTAATTGCGCATGAATTGACTCCGACACAACACGCGCCCACTCATTTGCTCCCCCTTCATGTCCTGATAATAAAGGAATGACAAATCGCCCCTGCTCATCCATCACTAAAACAGGAGGGTCACTTAATTTGCTCTTAATAACAGGCGCTAAACAGCGCACTGCAATACCTGTTGCAGTAATAAATAGTAGGGGGTGATTGGCGGCAAAATACTGTTGAATAGTCGTAGCAAAAGGCTTGGGTTTATGTACATGGTGCGCATTTTGTAATGTGCATAATTGTTGTGCTAGACGATACCCCTTTTTAGTCAGAGAAATAATAATGGCTTTACGGTTTGGCATATTTATGTCGATTTACGGAGTTCCTTATGAACTGATGTTAGGAAGTTAAAAGCTATTGTATAGACATTCATTTATTAAATTTCAGCACCCTTCGACTCCGCTCAGGGAGCTGTACCCTGAGCGGAGTTGAAGGGTGCAATTATTTATGTGAAAAACTATAGGGTGGATAAGCGATAGCGCATCCACCAAAATCAATGTGTTGCGGTGGATGCATCACACTTATCCACCCTACAATTTAGATTTAGCGAAGGTATTGGTTTATCTATTATTATTTCGTACTTTTCGTGGTTAAAAAACACTTAACTGCGTAACATCAGTTATTAAATCTCATCTTGATGACTGAAAACCTGAAGCTTTCACTCCTTGCAATTCCACCTAAATCACGTATAAAAGCCAATTGATTTACGATTTCCAAGATGGCTAATAACTTAAGCTAAAAACAGATAGGAGTCCAAGATTTATCTTGACTCTCCTGAACCCCAATAACAACTCACACACCATTATGAATAAAACAAAACAATTAAAAGACTTACTAAAACAACGCATTTTAATCCTCGATGGTGCAATGGGAACGATGATTCAACGGCGAAAGTTGCAAGAGGATGATTATCGAGGTGAACGCTTTGCCGATTATCATATGCCAATCAAAGGCAATAATGATTTATTAGCCATAACTGCTCCCGATATTATTCGTGAAATACATGAAGACTATCTAGAAGCAGGCGCGGATATTATCGAGACCAATACCTTTAATGCTACCCGTGTCAGTATGTCGGATTACGAAATGGAGGGCATTGCCTACGAGCTTAATGTTGCAGGGGCAAAGGTCGCGCGTGAGGCGGCGGATAAATACAGCACCCCTGATAAACCGCGCTTTGTAGCGGGGGTATTAGGGCCGACCAGTAAAACCTGTAGCATGTCGCCTGATGTGAATGACCCTGGTTTTCGCGCCATTACCTTTGATGATTTAGTTGAAGATTACAGCGCCTCAACGCGTGGCTTAATCGAAGGTGGCGCGGATATTATTTTAATCGAGACTATTTTTGATACGCTCAATGCAAAAGCCGCTATCTTCGCAGTAAAAACCGTGTTTGAAGAAGATACTATCGAATTACCAATTATGATCTCTGGCACGATTACCGATGCATCAGGACGTACCTTATCAGGTCAAACCACCGAAGCATTTTATAATGCGCTAATCCACGCCGAGCCAATTTCTATTGGACTCAACTGCGCCTTAGGCCCTGATATGTTGCGCCAATATGTGCAAGAGCTTTCACGAATTAGCAAAACCCATGTTTCAGCACATCCTAATGCGGGTTTACCGAATGAGTTTGGTGAGTATGATTTAGAGCCACCTGAAATGGCGGCGCATATTCAGGAATGGGCAGACAGTGGTTATCTCAATATTGTCGGGGGCTGTTGCGGTTCTAGCCCTGAGCATATCAAAGCCATTACCGATGCAATGCAGGGTGTGACCCCTCGTGAACTGCCTAATATTCCTGTGGAATGTC
>DRMS01000233.1 GCA_011322515.1 Leucothrix mucor | reverse complement strand
TAATTAAATCATCTTTCTTTAAGCCCACTTTAGCGCTAGCACCCCCTTTCATCGTTTTGCTAATCAACACGCCCTTAGCTGTATCTTTCATAAAAATGCCCATTTTACCCGCTTTGGGAAGCTTGATTTCAGGTGAAAATAGCAGGTAATCTGCTTGTGAAGCACTAGGGCTTCCAT
Organism: Leucothrix mucor; assembly: GCA_011322515.1. Lineage (GTDB taxonomy): Bacteria > Pseudomonadota > Gammaproteobacteria > Thiotrichales > Thiotrichaceae > JAGLBW01. The sequence goes on along the minus strand of DRMS01000233.1, from coordinate 3,040 downwards.
TCACTCCATTCAGTACAACAATGGGCTTGCTGTTAATTCTGCGTTGCAACCGTGATGGAATACCGTGGCGATCTTCCATATGCCCTCTGCCTGCTAAAATCACCATGTGATAGTCAGGGTTTTTACGGATAAATTTAGCTGCCTGATCCGCCATCGTTTCATCCCAAGCAAGCTGTGCCTGATAAAAGCGCTCAAATTTTTTGCTACGGCTCTTTCCACCGTGTTGGCTATACACCGCTTCTAGTTTCTTGCGATAACGCTTATTACTCTGGTCTATTTGTTGAGGTAACTGTGCGCGCTCTGCCTTATTAAGCCCTTTAATACCAACGTTACTAATGCGCTTGGTAATCTCGCGAGGTGTGTTTAATGCAATTAGAGGAATTTTTTGCTGTTTAGCATATTCAAAAATGGGACGATAAAGGCGGTAATCATAAAGCCAGCGCTCATACCACTTGGTTTTTCGCAACATTTCTTCCTGATCAATTTTTCCTGCAATATAATCATCCAACCCCTGTTGAAACGGGTATTGCACAAACTCCAGACCAATCGCCATCTGTTTCCAGTGTGGACGCAGATTTTTAATAATCGCTAGCTGATTTAAATGATCACCATAAGTGGTGTGACTTTCCCCAACCAATACCACTTTAGACTGTGCTAATTGTGGAGTGATGGACGTTAGTGTAGACATGTTTTTAAGCGCAATAACATTGATATGACGAGAAGTATTAATGTTTGTTTTAACCGATGAGACGGCTGATTGAGGCATCATTAGGTTTGAAGAACAGGCACTAAGTGCCATTAGAGAAAGGCAGGCGATCATTATTTTCATATAATTCATCTAGGGTTATGATTATTTATAGATGATAATCATAAGCAGGAGGACACAATAAATCTAATATTTTGCTCGTTTATTTTCCGATCTTCTGCATTATCGTTGTACTCTAAGGGCGTTTCCTATGGGGCACGTAATAGCCTATTACATTTCTCATCTATAGTTTTTCAGATAAATAATTTCCTGATAAAAGGAGTGAAAGCTTCAGCTTTTCAGTCATTAAGATGAAATTTAATAAGTGAATATCTATACTTTAAGAAAAAAGGAAGTGACGCTTTAGCCTCGCCATCCGCTTCACTAATGGTATTGGGCAAAGCTAAAGCATTACTCAAGTGTATAAATGAATGAATTATCCCACGTTAAGGTGATAATAGAATAAGCGTTTCAAATAATGTAACTTGCTGGAAATAAGTATGAAATTAACCCTAAATGGCAAACCAAAAGAGTTGCCTGAAATAATGAGTGTAGAAAAAGCAATTGCCCATTGGCAACCCGAAGCAGAGAAATTTGCAGTCGCGGTCAATGGCGAATTTGTCCCACGTGGAAGCTATGCAGATACACTATTGCAAGCTAATGATCAGGTGGAATTATTATCCCCCATCGTAGGAGGTTGATATGTGGGAGATCGGAGGCAAGCAATTAACAAGCCGACTCTTTATAGGCTCTGCACTCTATCCATCGTTGGAAATTATGCAGCGGGCGGTTAGTGCATCAGAGGCTGAGGTGATCACCGTTTCATTACGTCGTCAGACCAGTGAATATGGCAATGGCAATGCATTTTGGGAGCATATTAAAGCATTAAATATTAATTTATTACCTAATACCGCAGGTTGTTTTAGTGCCAAAGAGGCGATTACAACCGCGCAAATGGCGCGTGAGGTATTTGATACTAATTGGATAAAGCTGGAAGTTATTGGCGATGAATACACGCTACAACCTGATCCCTTTCAACTGCTTGAAGCGACTCAAGAATTAATCTCACAAGGGTTTGAAGTGTTTCCTTACTGCACCGATGATTTAGTGCTATGCGATAAATTAGTCAGTGCAGGATGCAATATTTTAATGCCTTGGGGCGCACCGATTGGTACAGGAAAAGGCTTAATGAACCCCTACGCTTTACGCACCCTACGCACCCGCTTTAAAGCGATTAATTTACTCGTCGATGCAGGCTTAGGCGCACCATCACACGCAACACAAGCATTAGAATTGGGTTTTGATGGTGTTTTATTGAATACAGCGATAGCAGAAGCGCATGATCCTGTGCGTATGGCAAAAGGTTTTCGTGATGGTGTCAGCGCAGGACGCAATGCCTTTTTAGCAGGAGTTATTCCTGAGCGAGATATGGCGCAGGCGAGTACACCCACGATAGGTAAACCCTTTTGGCATAACGAACCTTAGGAACGTGTACGAAACAACTTCCCGATCTCTAACTTGCTTTTTTATCCCAGCTTGGATGATCTCATTCGTTGCGTAGAGTGACTATGCGCCTCATGAGTTCATTCAATCTGAAATAAAAATTCTGCGTTAGAACTTCGGGAAGTTATTCCGTGCACGTTCCTTAGCGATCTCTGCTGGTCAGAAATAGATATTACCTAGATCCTGCAAAAGTGGACACACTTGCAGGATCTAGGTAGTGGTACTATGTTTTAGCTATCCCTGTTAATTCCTAAGAGAGGTAAGACAATGAACAAAACGATTGTTGTAACTAGTATTTTTTCTATGGCTATTTTAACTGCCTGTGGCGGTGGCGGCTCAACAAATACCGAACCATTTCTTGGTGGTGTAAATGGTATTGATCCCGTTGTAAAATTAACCCTGAAACAGGCGAGAACAACACAAGTTGGAGGGCGCACCGTATTAACTACATCAGAAGGCGGTCATAATGGTGATATTGAATATATCACTCAACAGTATCAAGGCGGAAGCAGTAATGAGGTGTTTAAATTAGTCTCTGGGATTTCCTCTTTAGATATTAAAGATGTGCAGAGAAATCAGTCAACTGATGTAAGTTGCACGGATGGTTCAACGCTAAAAGTTAAAATTTATTCGGATTTCTCAAGTGGTGAAGTTGTGACTGCGGGTACGCATAATGGTGTGGGTATTTCATGTGAATCTGAGTATGACTCTGTTTTAACAAAAAATGTATTTGATCAAACTTCAATTACCAATCTGCTTCATCCTACTGAGGGATGGGGGGCTGATTATAAT
>DRMS01000232.1 GCA_011322515.1 Leucothrix mucor | reverse complement strand
ACCTGGGGTTAGAGACGTGCTAGTACTGACATTTCATAAAAAAGTTTTAGGATAAGGCTGGGCTTTCAAACTGATTGCTTTTAAGTCTAGGCTATTCAATTACTGATAAAGTATAACCTACATTCCCGCACCTAAAACTTTGGTAATTTAGTTTTTTTAACAGCAAGATAGCAACATTTAGAAATAGTTAAAAAATTCAGATAAAGATTAAAGTCATATCATAGGTGAAAAAATAGGGTCTTCTTAGCCATCCTATCATTCCTAATAGGAATAGAAAATATGAAAACAATCAATTAGAGTTATAAATCACAAAACAGTAGTATTCATAAAACAAAAAATGGGGTTACCAACTTAAGGCGGGACAAGTCACGTCATGGCAAATAACCTGCACCCTTCGACAAGCTCAGGGAACTAGCCCTTCGGTAGACTCAGGACACCGCTTCCTGAGCTTGTCGAAGGGTGCGGGTGAATAGCAGAAACATGAATTGTCCCGCCTTAAATTGGTAGCCCAAAATGGCAAATGCAATAGGAGGCAAGCTAAATGGCAACAAGAACATTATACGATAAATTATGGGATGCCCATGTGGTCAGAACGGAGGAAGATGGCACGGCATTACTTTATATTGATCGACATTTAGTGCATGAAGTAACCTCGCCTCAAGCATTTGAAGGGTTGCGCTTAGCAGGGCGTGGCTTGTGGCGTACCCATTCTATTTTAGCGGTTCCTGATCATAATGTACCAACCACCCAGCAGCATCGTGGTAAGGGTACTGCAGGCATTGAAGATCCTGTGGCAAAAATTCAAGTCGAAACCTTAAATCAAAACTGTGAAGATTTTGGTATTGAAGAGTTTTTAATGGATGATATTCGCCAAGGCATTGTGCATGTTATTGGTCCAGAACAAGGTGCTACGCTACCAGGAATGACGGTTGTTTGTGGTGATTCTCATACCTCAACGCATGGCGCATTTGGTGCATTGGCGCATGGTATCGGCACATCTGAAGTTGAGCATGTAATGGCAACGCAGTGCTTACTTCAGAAAAAAATGAAAAATATGCTAGTTTCTGTGGAGGGTAAAGTAGGCGCAGGGGTAACGGCTAAAGATATTGTCTTAGCCATTATTGGTAAAATTGGCACCGCAGGCGGGACAGGTTGTGCAATTGAATTTGCAGGTGAAGCAATCCGTGACTTATCCATTGAAGGGCGTATGACCGTGTGTAATATGGCAATCGAAGCAGGTGCGCGGGCAGGCGTGATTGCAGTGGATCAAACCACGATTGACTATATTGAAGGTCGTCCGTTTGCACCTAAAGGCGATGCGTGGCATCAGGCAGTTGAAGCGTGGCAAGATTTAGTCTCCGATGAAGGGGCTAACTTTGATCAAGTTATTCGTTTGGATGCTACCAAAATAGAGCCCCAAGTTACTTGGGGAACATCACCTGAGATGGTCTTGCCGATTAGTGCGATTGTGCCTAACCCTAGTGATGAATCAGATGCCGTAAAAAGTAATGCCATTCAGGCGGCGCTTGATTATATGGGATTAACGGCGGGTGAATCGCTTGATGCGATTAGTGTTGATAAAGTCTTTATTGGTTCTTGCACTAATTCACGTATTGAAGACATGCGTGCAGCAGCAGAGATAGTAAAAGGACAGAAGCTTGCTGACACTATAAAACTTGCGATGGTCGTGCCAGGCTCTGGCTTGGTTAAGCAACAGGCAGAAGCGGAAGGCTTGGATAAGATATTTATCGACGCGGGTTTTGAATGGCGTGAACCAGGTTGCTCAATGTGTTTGGCAATGAATGCTGATCGCTTGGAATCAGGAGAACGCTGTGCATCAACCTCCAATCGTAACTTTGAAGGTCGTCAAGGTCAGGGAGGACGTACACATTTAGTCAGCCCTGCAATGGCGGCTGCGGCGGCTATAAAAGGTCATTTTACGGATGTTAGGGATTTCGGCTAGGAGAAATAATCATGGAAAAATTTACAGTACATAAAGGTTTGTTAGTCCCCTTGGATCGCTCAAATGTTGATACCGATGCGATT
>DRMS01000231.1 GCA_011322515.1 Leucothrix mucor | reverse complement strand
CGCGCAAAAAGTATGGAACATGCGGTTAAACTAGCAGCAAGCAAGGCAAAAATAGGCGATAAGGTATTGTTATCGCCCGCCTGTGCCAGCTTTGATATGTTTGCTAACTATCAGGCGCGTGGTGATGAATTTATAGCGTGTGTTACCTTACTTAAACAGCAACAGGAGGATTCATGTCAGTAATGAAAACATTATCAAGATGCAATCCTTTGCTGAATTTTCAGCCTAGCTGGGAACGTTATGTCGATCGTGAATTTTTGGTTGCATTATTTGTACTGGTTGGTTTGGGTCTCGTTGTAATGGTATCCGCTTCGGTCGCGGTTGCGGAAAAAACGTATGGAAGCCCTTATCATTTTTTAAATAGACAGTTAGTTTTTTTACTTATTGGTAGCATTGCTGCCATTATGGTTTATAAAATTAAAATATTATTTTGGCAAAATCTTGGCGCTAAATTACTGCCTATTATTGTACTTTTACTGGTTTTGGTATTGATTCCTGGTATTGGTAAAGAGGTAAATGGTAGTTATCGCTGGTTTAGCCTTGCTGGTTTTGGTTTTCAGATTTCAGAATTTGCCAAGCTGAGTATGATTGTTTATATGTCAGGTTATCTACTACGACATGGGAAAAATCTGGCACAGTCACCCTCATGGCAGCCACTTTTCGTTCCATTAGTTGTGTTGATTATTATTGATGCCTTATTAATGCTTGAACCTGATTTTGGTAGTACGGTCGTGGTAACAGCAACCGTGTTGGCGATGCTGTTTCTTGGGGGCGTAAGGTTCTCTCGAATAGCAGTGTTAATTGTAGCGGTAGTATCGATGGCTATACCACTGGTAATGATGGGCTATCGTGGAGCGCGTATTGCAGCTTACTTAGACCCTTGGGCAAACGCTTCAGGAAAGGCGTATCAAACGGTTCATGCATTAATGGGCGTGGGTGATGGTGGCTGGTTTGGTGCTGGCTTAGGTGGTAGCGTGCAAAAATTATTCTACCTGCCAGAAGCACATAATGACTTTGTTTTTGCTGTCTTAGCGGAAGAGTTTGGATTTATAGGGATTGTTCTTACGCTATTGCTATTTGCATGGATCGTACAACGTGCTTTTGTGATTGGTTTTAATGCTGATAAGGCAAAATTACATTTTGCCGCTTATATCGCTTATGGAATTGGTTTTTGGCTCGGTTTTCAATCTCTATTTCACATTGGTGTTAATCTAGCATTATTACCACCTAAAGGTTTAACCCTTCCGTTGATTAGTTATGGCGGTAGTAGTGTATTAGTAACGCTAATCGCAATGGCATTTTTAATGCGCGTACACCGTGATACACAAATTGCATTATTTGGCTTATCGCCGCGTGAATTAGCAAAACAAAATAAAAGAAAAAACAGAGTGAAGAAAAAAGCAATAAAGCGTAGCCCTGTGAGAAGAAGAGCAACAAAGAAACGTAAAAGTGCGGTGACACGTAAAAAATAGGTTTTAGGAAGTTTCGAGTAATTTAATTGCTTGGAGCTTCCATAACTTAAACGAAGGACTTTTGAAGAGAAAACAGACTATCTGACAAAGATGCAAAGCATGCCAATAAAAAATTGAATAGAGAGAAGGATTTAAGGAAAGATATTAATGAATGATAAGCGCCCCATACTAATAACAGCAGGAGGAACAGGTGGACATGTCTACCCTGGTCTGGCTGTTGCGCGTGCGCTTATTAAGCAAGATATTCCTGTGGTATGGATGGGAACGCATAAAGGTCTGGAGGCGCGTGTTATTCCAGCGGCTGGCATAGAAATGGCGTGGCTGGACGTGAATGGCTTGCGTGGCAAAGGGCTAATGACTTTATTAGCAGCGCCTGTAAAGCTGATTAAAGCCTTATTTCAGTCGATTGGCATTATGCGTAAACATCGCCCTGTAGCAGTATTAGGGATGGGGGGCTTTGTTGCAGGTCCAGGTGGTTTGGTGGCTTCATTAATGGGCATCCCCGTTGTTATACATGAACAAAATGCGGTTGCAGGGTTAACCAATAAACTATTAAGCAAATTTAGTAAAAAGATATTGGAAGGTTTTCCACAAACATTTCCTAAAAGTGCAACAGCAACTAAGCAGAATAAAATTATTGCCATTGGCAACCCTGTTAGAAAAGAAATAACAGCAATAGCGCCGCCAGAAAAACGCTTGGCAGGACGGGATAGCGCAATAAGATTGTTGATTATAGGCGGAAGCCTTGGCGCACAAGCACTCAATGAAATCGTTCCGCAAGCGTTAGCCGAGTTAGGTGAAAATATCCGACCTAAAGTGCGGCATCAGGCTGGCAAAGGTAAAGATGCAACAACGCAGGCAGATTATAAAGCGGTGGGCGTGGATGCCCTAGTAACTCCTTTTATTGAAGATATGAGTGAGGCGTATGAATGGGCTGATTTGATTATTTGCCGCGCAGGTGCATTAACCATTGCAGAAGTAGCAGCCGCAGGATTGGCATCGATATTAGTTCCTTATCCTTATGCGGTTGATGATCATCAAACGGCTAATGGTGCTTATTTATCAGATAATGGTGCGGCGATTTTAATGCAACAAACAGAATTTAATAAAGACTCCGCGAGCAAGGTGTTGCAATCGTTGCTAACGGATAGAGAAAAAATAGTCAGCATGAGTATAAAAGCGAGAAAATTGGCAAAGCCGACAGCAACCGATGAAGTTGCTGCGATTTGCGCACAGTTGGCAGGTTATGACTTTAATAAAAATACCGCCAATAGTAAGGAGGAGACGATATGAGGGCAAAAACAGATTTAGCGCGACAACGTATCAAGCATGTACATTTTGTGGGTATTGGTGGCGCAGGTATGGGCGGTATTGCAGAGGTCGTTGCTAATATTGGTTTTTCTGTCAGTGGTTCAGATATTGCAGAAAGCCCAATGACGCAACGCTTGGGAAGTATCGGTATTACCGTTTATCAAGGTCATGCAGCAAAGAATATTCAGGGTGCAAATGTGGTGGTAGTCTCATCCGCAATTGATGAAGAAAACCCTGAGATCAAGGCAGCACGGGAAAATAATATTCCCGTTGTTCCGCGCGCAGAAATGCTAGCGGAGATTATGCGTTTTAGTAATGGTATCGCGGTTGCGGGAACACATGGAAAGACCACTACCACTAGCTTAGTAACAAGCGTATTAGCAGAAGCTGGACTTGATCCTACGTTTGTGATTGGCGGGAAGTTAAATAGCACGGCCTGTAATTCAAAATTGGGAACAGGTGAATATTTAGTAGCAGAAGCGGATGAGAGTGATGCATCCTTTTTATTGCTAAAGCCAATGATTTCAATCGTCACAAACATTGATGCAGATCATTTATCAACTTACGGGGGTGATTTTGAAAAGTTAAAATCAACCTTTGTTGAATTTTTACATCATTTACCCTTTTATGGCTTGGCTATTCTTTGTATTGATGATGAGCATATTTGCGATATTTTACCTAAAGTTACACGCACTATTGTCAGTTATGGGATTCATTATCCAGCGGATGTTCGAGCGATGGATGTTCGTTATGATGGCTCGCAAAGCTTTTTTAGCGTCTTACGTGAAGGCAAGAAGGCGTTGGATATTACCTTGAATATGCCAGGTGAGCATAATGTGCAAAACGCACTAGCAGCCATTGCGGTCGCAAGTGAAATTGGTGTACCAGACGAGGCTATTGTCAACGGCTTAAAAAAATTCCAAGGCGTTGGCAGACGTTTTGAATTTCACGGTGATATACAAACGACAAAAGGGTTAATAACGCTGATTGATGATTACGGTCATCATCCAACTGAGATGAAGGCAACCATGAAAGCAGTACGTACTGCTTGGCCTGAGCGTCGCATGGTAGTGGTGTTTCAACCGCATCGCTTTACACGTACACGGGATTTATTTGAGGATTTCTCAAAGGTATTATCTGAACCCGATGTGCTGTTATTAATGGATGTATATGCGGCATCAGAAGAACCAATCGCTGGTGCCGATGGTCGCTCGTTAGCGCGCTCCATACGCAATCGAGGGCAGATCGACCCCGTGTTTGTAGAGTGTGAAGATGATATCGCAGAACTTTTATTAAGCCAGTTACGGGATGGTGATGTGCTATTAACACTTGGTGCGGGCAATGTTGGTGCAATCTCTGCCAGTTTGCCAGAACGACTATCATCACAACGGGGTTTGCTATGACAGATCAGGGCTTTGGGAAAGTAGCTGTTTTGATGGGAGGATGGGCAGCAGAAAGAGAGGTATCGCTTAATAGCGGTGCTGCGGTGTTGAAAGCATTACTGGCTAAAGGTATTGATGCACATAAAGTCGATGCAGATCGTGACGTATTGACAACCTTAAAAGAAGGAAATTTCGATCGCGTCTTCAATATTATGCATGGGCGTGGTGGCGAAGATGGTGGGATTCAGGGTGCGCTGGATATTTTACAAATCCCTTATACAGGTTGCGCTGTAATGGCATCGGCAATCAGTATGAATAAGTTAATGACCAAGCGTATTTGGGTGGGGGCTGAGTTGCCAACACCTGCGTATAAAGTGCTAACCGCTGAGACAGATTTTACAGCAGTTGTTGCCCAGCTAGGCTTGCCGATGATGGTGAAGCCTGCTAACGAAGGTTCAAGTATTGGTATGGCAAAAGTGGAACAGGCAAGTGAGTTGCAAGCCGCTTATGAACATGCTGCAGAATATGATCATTTAGTATTAGCAGAACAGTGGGTTAATGGCGAAGAGTACACTATTTCTCTACTTGCTGAGGACGTGCTTCCTGTGATTCGACTCGAAGCGCAAAGTGGTTTTTACGACTATGAGGCAAAATATAAATCAGATGAAACAAAATATTATTGTCCCTGTGGTTTGCAACAATCTGAAGAAAAAGAGCTACAAGCATTAGCACAAAAGGCTTTTAAAGCGGTGGCGGCAAAGGGTTGGGGGCGTGTTGATGTTATGCGCGATAGTGACGGAAAATTTTGGCTAATCGAGGTAAATACCGTACCAGGAATGACCGATCACTCTTTGGTTCCAATGGCGGCAAAGGCGGCTGAAATTGATTTTAATGATTTAGTGATGCGTATTTTAGCGACGTCTGTCTGAAAATAGTATTGGCAAGGAATGCTTATGAGAAAAAGGAAAGTGCAAGTCACAAGGAGAGTTGTAGGAAAGAAAAAAACATCTCAAAGGCGATTGTTTTCAGCGCTTAATTTGCCTGAAGTTAACATGAGAATCGTGACTGTTGCCACATTGATTATTATCCCATTATTAATGATATTAGCACTACATAACTGGATAAAAAAACCAGAAAACTTACAAATTAAATCAATAGAAGTGCAAGGTGATCTTAAACATTTGGATAAGTCAACATTACAACCAATTATTGAACCCTTTGTGAAAACGAACTTATATTTGCTCGATAAGAAGAGTTTGGAAGAAGAGATAGAGTTTAACCCTTGGGTTTTTTCGGCATCATTAACCAGTATGTGGCCGAATAAATTGGTGGTTAAAATACACGAACAAAACCCGATAGCTTTTTGGGGTAACGAAGGAATGGTCAATGAGTTTGGAGAGGTGATTGATGTTAATTTGCCGCTACAAAAAAATAAATTACCGACCTTATATAGCCCCTTTGATAAAGGGCGTGAAATGGTGGAAAGTTACGTCAAAATCCGCAAATGGATGAAAGACTTCCCCATTGATATTGTGGAATTTAAAGAAGATATGCGTGGCTCTTGGGTGTTGAAATTAGCCAATGGAATGAAAGTAGAAGTAGGTAGGCAAGAGCATGAGCGTCGCTTGCATCGCTTCATCGTTGGTTATAGTAATCAACTGGTAGGGCAAGTGGAAAAAATCGATACGGTCGATTTGCGCTATACCAATGGTTTTGCTGTTAAATGGATATGAGGATGGCGCATGTAATAACCCCCATGCACGTTCCTAGAAGACTATTCTAGAGCTGAAATTTTTAGTAGATTTTCAGTTCTCGAACAGCCTCCTAAATGCTTAAGTAGGAAGTAAATAATGTCAAATAGTGAAGATACAGACATGATTGTTGCCCTTGATATTGGCACATCAAAGGTCGTAGCGTTGATTGGAGAAATATCCAATGAAGGGCGTTTGGATATTGTGGGTATCGGTAAGCACCCTGCACGCGGTATGAAAAAAGGTGTAGTGGTGAATATTGAATCAACCATAGAGTCGATTCAACATGCGGTAGAAGAAGCGGAGCTAATGGCAGGCGTTAATATTAACTCAGTTTATGCAGGTATCGCGGGCAGTCATATTCACAGTTTAAATTCGCACGGCATTGTGGCAATAAAAGATCGTGAAGTGACTGAAGCGGATATGGATCGGGTGCTAGATGCAGCAAGAGCCGTTGCGATTCCTGCAGATCAACGTATTTTGCATGTATTACCACAAGACTTTGTTATCGATAATCAAGAAGGTATTCGAGATCCAGTCGGTATGGCAGGTGTACGTTTAGAAGCACGGGTGCATTTAGTAACAGGTGCGCAAAGTGCAGCGCAGAATATTATTAAATGCGTTGAACGTTGCGGTCTGGATGTGGATGATATTATTTTGGAACAAGTTGCATCAAGTTTTGCAATATTACAAGATGATGAGCGGGAACTAGGGGTTTGTATGGTCGATATTGGGGGGGGAACCAGCGATATTGCGATTTACCTCAATGGGGCAATACAGCACACCGCAGTGATCCCAATAGCAGGTGATCAAGTGACGAATGATATTGCCGTAGCGGTACGCACACCGACACCCTTTGCAGAAGAATTAAAAATTCAACATGGTTGCGCATTACGCCAAGTGGCAGCCGAAGATGAAGTCATAGAAGTTCCTGGTGTTGGCGAGAGAGAGTCCCGTGGATTATCAGTGCAAACACTGGCATCTGTGATAGAGCCTCGTTATGAAGAGTTGTTTTCACTGATTCTTGCCGAAATAAGACGCAGTGGATTTGAAGATCGTATTGGAGCAGGTGTTGTATTAACGGGTGGCTCATCAAAAATAAAAGGGGCAGTGGAGTTAGCGGAAGAAATATTCCATATGCCCGTGCGTATTGGAATGCCGCGTAATATTGGTGGACTAAAAGGTGAAGTAACCAATCCACTCCATTCAACAGGTGTCGGGTTGTTGTTATATGGTGCAGCTCAGCAAGCACAAGGAGAACGTGGTACTTATGAAACAAGGGTTACGGGTGATAATATATGGGAAAGAATGAAAAATTGGTTTAGTGGAAACTTGTAAAAAATGTGAATTTATAGATAACAGATAGCTAGTGTACCCCCCTAAACTAGCAATAGGTGTGAGTGCTTGGGTTGATAGTGTCGGTCACAAAACAAGATCGGAAGCAAAGAATAAAACTTAGGAGAGATCAAATGTTTGAATTAATGGATACGGAGTCAAAAAATGCCATCATTAAAGTCATAGGTGTTGGCGGCGGTGGCGGAAATGCCGTACAAAATATGGTTGATAGTGGCATAGAGGGTGTTGAATTTATTTGTGCCAATACAGATGCACAAGCATTGGAAGGTTCTGGTGTAAATACCTTATTACAGCTTGGTAGTGCACTTACAAAGGGCTTAGGTGCAGGTGCTGACCCAGGGATTGGGCGCGAAGCAGCATTAGAAGATAGAGAGCGCATTAAAGAGTTAATTGCTGGTACCGATATGTTATTTATCACCGCTGGTATGGGCGGAGGAACAGGAACAGGGGCTGCTCCAGTGGTTGCAGAAATGGCCAAAGAGCTGGGTATATTGACAGTTGCTGTGGTCACCAAACCCTTCTTGTTTGAAGGTCCAAAGCGTATGAGCGTAGCGGAAGCTGGTATCTCTGAATTAGCGGAAAGCGTTGACTCATTGATTACTATTCCCAATGCGAAGCTATTAACAGAATTAGGCAAGAGCGTTACTTTATTAGATGCCTTTAAAGCAGCAAATGATGTATTGCTAGGCGCTGTACAAGGTATATCAGAATTAATTACGCGTCCAGGCTTGATCAACGTTGACTTCGCAGACGTGCGCACAGTAATGAATGAAATGGGTGTCTCCATGATGGGACAAGGTTCAGCCTCAGGTGAAGAACGGGCAACGAAGGCGGCACAAGCTGCTATAGCAAGCCCACTTCTAGATGACGTTGATCTTAAAGGTGCTCAAGGTATACTGGTCAATATTACAGCAGGTTTGGATATGGGCATAATGGAGTTTGAAGAAGTTGGCGCGGCAATTCGTGACTTTGCATCAGACGACGCCATTGTCGTTGTTGGAACCGTTATTGATCCAGAAATGAGTGATGAAATCCGTGTAACGCTGGTTGCTACAGGGCTTGATCGTGTAGCTGAATTGAAAGCAGTACCAATGCCTGAAAAAAGAGCAACGGTTACTACTCTGCGTCCAGTAGAACTTGAGAAAGTAGCGGTAGGTGATGGGCGTACACCAGGATACGATGATAGAAAATCCTCAGGGGGCAATGGTGAAAATTATCTTGATATACCTGCATTTTTGAGAAATCAGGCTGATTAAATAATCTTCCTATTGATAAGGAAGTTCCAAGCAATGATTTTACCCATCTTACTTGCCCTTTTACTCCTGCTTGAATCATCTCAATCGTTGCGTAGAGTAACTATGCGCCTCTTGAGATGCTCCAATCAGGAGCAAAAAATCAGCGCAATATAGGTAAAATCATTGCTTGAAACTTCCTAACGGATTCTGTTGGTACTGTAACAATCTGATATATATTTAAAATGTATAAATACAGACTACCAGTTTAAGGCGGGACAGTTAATGTTTCTGCTATTCACCCGCACCCTTCGACAAGCTCAGGCAACTAGTTCCCTGAGCTTGTCGAAGGGTGTGATTCAAAGTGCGAGGAATTTTGCATAATATTACGCAACCTCACGCAGATGGGTGTTGGAAAGAAAAGGGAATGAAAGTGATTTTATCACTACGAGCTTTAGTTCAATCAAAAGGAAGATGGTTACAGTTTTGGGATAAGATTGATCAATATGGTGCTCAACCTTGTCTTTAGTTACATTTTTT
>DRMS01000230.1 GCA_011322515.1 Leucothrix mucor | reverse complement strand
CTATTTTGCCAAGGTTGAGCGTTGCCATTTGCAAAATAACCGAGGCTAAATTAGTGCGTAAAATCTCAGGCTGAGTAAATTCATCACGACGCTGAAAGTCTTCCTCGCTATACAGTCGAATAGCAATGCCGTGACTCACCCGTCCGCAACGCCCTGAACGCTGATTGGCAGAGGCTTGGGAGATTGCCTCAATAGGCAGACGTTGTACACGTGATCGCCATGAATAGCGGGAAATACGCGCCAAGCCAGTATCAATCACATATTTAATCCCAGGCACGGTGAGCGAGGTTTCAGCTACATTAGTAGCAAGAATAATCCGATGCCGACCTTTAGGATGAAAAATACGACTTTGCTCTGCACTGGATAAACGCGCAAACAGCGGTAAAACTTCGGTGCTTGGCGGCTCTGATTTACGTAGAGCATCAGCCGCTTCGCGTATCTCACGTTCCCCTGAGAAAAAGATAAGAATATCACCTGCCCCTTCACGGCGTAATTCATCCGCAGCGTCCACCACGGCGGCAATCATATCGCGGTCTTTACGGTTTTCATCGTCCGATACAAGCGGATGATAACGAATTTCAACAGGGAAGGTACGTCCTGTGACTTCAATAATCGGGGCATTATTAAAATGTTTGGAAAAGCGCTCAGGGTCAATAGTGGCGGAGGTGATAATGATTTTTAGGTCTTGGCGGCGGGGTAATAGCCAGCTTAAATAACCAAGAATAAAATCAATATTAAGACTGCGCTCATGCGCTTCATCAATAATCAGTGTGTCGTATTGGTTGAGAAAACGATCAGAACGAATTTCAGCGAGTAAAATCCCATCGGTCATTAATTTAATATAGGTATTCTCATTGCGCTTTTCGTGAAAGCGCACTTTATAGCCGACATAACTGCCTAGCTCAGACTTTAATTCTTCTGCAATACGGGTTGCAACACTGCGTGCTGCCAAGCGTCGGGGTTGCGTATGCCCAATCATGCCGTCCACACCGCGACCTAGCTCTAGGCACATTTTAGGTATTTGGGTGGTTTTCCCTGAGCCTGTTTCACCACAAAGAATGGTGACTTGGTTGGCTGCGATGATTTTCATAATCTCATCGCGTCTGGCGCTGACAGGGAGTTGTTCGGGGTATTCTGGGGTAGGTCGTTGATCTAAGCGTTTTTGACGTTTTTTTATCGCCGCTTGGATTTGTTTTTTTAATTGTTGGTACTGTGGATCAGAAAATTGGCGATAGAGCTTTTGAATGCGGCGATTAAATGAAAAAGTTTGCGAGCGAGGACAGTCCGCTAATAAGTGTTTAAGCTGGTTCAGGTGTTTTTTCTGGTTTCGCTCTATAGGCATCTTTACGTGCTTCCTCATGCAATATATTTGCTATTTTTTGTTCGCCACAACCTTGGGTTGCAATACGGTTGCGTCCTTGGCGTTTTGCTAGATACATGGCGTTATCCGCTGAGTTCATCAGCATGGCAGGATACACGGTATCGGTATTGGCATCATTACATTGCATTGGATGACAGGTTGAAACACCAATACTGACCGTTAGCACATCATATTTTGAATCAGGATGTTTAATTGCCTGTCGCTCAACACCTGTGCGAAATCTTTCTGCCAGCATCATCGCATTTTCCAAGGAAGTATTTGGTAATAATACCGCAAATTCTTCGCCACCATAGCGCGCGGCTATATCCCCAGGACGACGCGAAATAGCCCCTAAGCGACTTGCCACATTGACCAGACATTCATCGCCTTGTGAATGACCAAACCGATCATTATATTTTTTAAAATAGTCAACATCAATTAATAACATCGAAATGGGCAAATTATCACGTGTGCAACGACGCCATTCTGTTTTAAAACTTTGATCATACTGACGACGATTAGGGATTTTAGTGAGCTGATCGGTATTTGCCTGCTCTAACAGTTCCGACTGTGTTTGTTGTAATTCGGCCAATAACTCATAAATATAATTAGTCGCCGCCAATAAACTGATGGCAGCAGTAAACAGTGCTACTGCCATAATATAATGTTCTCTGTCAGCATGTAGCAGAATGAAAATAGCAATGGGTAATAACACCACTGTCATTTGCAAATAATAGGTTGCACGAGAAATAGCAAGCAGGGGAACAGACGCAAGCAGTACGCTTAGTAATGAGATAAATAAAAGCCCTTGATAGAGCAATGTTTCAGGGAAGAAAAAGATACCCGCACCGCCCCACAGTACATTAACAACTGTGCTGATATTAACGTATTTATTTACCCAATAATTGATCCTATCTTGAGTGAAGTTACGTTCTTTTTCAAAACTATTGGTAATAATCAGTCGGTAAATGCTGGTCGCAATAATTAAGCCAAACCAGATAAAAAGATTTAGTATTTGATCTCTACCCGCATCAGAATCTATCGCTAACATAGTGGCTAGAATGATCGCTATAACGATATTACCCCAGAAACTAAGTCCTGTTTTTTCATAGAGGTGCAATAACTGTTCTTGGCGTACTTCTACCACTGAGTCTGATTGCATGCTATCAAAGTCCATTCCAAATCCAATTTTTATTCGGTTAATTATCAGCCTGTCTGAGAAGCAGAATTTATGAGCACGCAAGATATTACTAATTTGATTACTACGCAAGCAAAAAACGAATAAAAGTTAGTCAAATAAAATGCTTATTAGATAAACGAACTGATGAAATTATAACCAAATATTGATATATCAACCAAGCTACTTGCAAAAATTTTTAATTTTTTGCAAGTGCTTAAGCTTCGTTGAAACTCAGTTAAATATTAAGATAATTCAAGAAGAAAGGAATAAAATGCCTGCCCAATAGGGTAACTTGATTTCTTTGAAACTCCTAAGATCAAATATTTTCATGGTATCTAAAATGAAAACTATGATTTTAGTGCTGAGATGTGTAGTAAATCATTATAATGAACATCTGACGCAGATACCTTGGGTTAGTCGCTGATGGACAGATTATTATTCTGTAATTTTATTTCGTTCGAAATGTCCCTGCATAACGAAATAGCCGCCCAAATAACGGGTGTTGCAATCTAAAATCTATTGTGAATTCATTCTCATTTAACGCGGTTTCAACAATGGTTGTATGCCCTAATACCAGCCACTCGGGTATTGGTAATAAAAAGCGCCCAAGTTTTAATACATAGCTGACACCATGATAATAAAGTTTCTGTTTTTTAACTTCTACCCGCATACGTAAACCAATAAAACGATTGACGTACTCAATCAATTCATTATCTCCCATAGTGACCCAATAACTTCTAAAATAGATTGTTTTACCATCAGGGAACTGAATCTTGCGCTTCCAGTGTTGAACATCATTATCCATCCACTTTTCAACCGTTGTTGCTAAGGCTTTGCCACGCTGGTTGACTAACGCTCCTAATAAGCGCAAAAAGTTTAGATAAGGTTGCATAAAACGCGGGTATTCAATATCCAGCTTGCCAATATCAATATTGTCTCTATTTTTATAATGTGCTTGTAATGCAGCTGGCAGAGCATCCCATTGCTCACCTAGTTGCTGTTGCATTAGTGATTTATTAGACATGCTGATCTCCTATAATTTCTGTTTATAACAGATTCTGTTAGTGCTGTAAGAAGCTGATATATATGTTTAAAATGTATAAATACACGAATAAGTAGTGTAAATTTCATGGCGGTTAACGAATAAATCACCTGTTTTTAGTTATGCTAAATCATAATGAATAACCATAACCTTATGATATACAACAATTAATCTATGATAAAAATCACCAACAGAATCCGTTATAAATAGGATTTTTTCCATAGCGTTTGATCTGAGACAAAAAAGCAAATTAGAATATCCGCTATTATTTATCAACTTATTTTTTAGGACTAACGCTATGTCACATACCCCAGAAAATGCACCATTCAAGCCCTTAAATATTGCCATTTTAACCGTCTCCGACTCACGCGTGGAGGCAACTGATACATCAGGTAATATCCTTGTTGATCGTTTAAAAGAAGCGGGGCATAAGCTCGCTGATAAGCAAATTGTGGCGGATAATATTTATCAACTACGCGCAACCGTTTCTAACTGGATTGCTGACCCAGAGATTCATGCCGTTATTTCGACAGGTGGAACGGGCTTGACGGGGCGTGATATTACCCCTGAGGCGCTGACACTTTTATATGACAAAGAAATAGCGGGCTTTGGTGAAGTTTTTCGTATGATTTCTTATAAATTAATTAATACATCAACGATTCAATCACGCGCGGTAGCGGGGGTGGCAAATGGTACGGTGATTTTTTCATTGCCTGGTTCACCTGGGGCTTGTAAAGATGGTTGGGATGAGATTATTGTGCATCAGCTTGATTCCCGTGTTAAGCCGTGTAATTTGGTTGAGATGATGCCGCGTTTTCTGGAGAAATAAAAATGGCTTGTGGATGTGATGATAATTGCGATACAAAACAAACATTAATGCCTGTTGATCAGGCGATGGAATTATTGCTAGCGAATGCTATTCCTAGTAATAAGACTGAGACAGTTAATTTAATGGATGCGGGAGGACGCATTCTGGCTGAGGATTTATGCTCAAGCATTAATGTACCGCCTGCTGATAATAGCGCAATGGATGGTTATGCGGTGCGTAGCACAGATTTTAATGGCGATGAGAAAATAAGTTTGCCAATAAGCCAGCGTATTTGTGCAGGTGCAGTTGGCACTGAGCTGGAAGCTAATACGGTGGCGCGCATTTTTACTGGCGCATCCATTCCAGCAGGCGCCGATGCGGTGATTATGCAGGAGATCTGCGAACTAGAGGGTGATAACGTCATTATTAGCGGACCTATTGCAGCAGGGACTAATCTACGCAAAACAGGAGAGGATATTGCGGTTGGCGATACCATTCTAAAAGTAGGTAATAAGCTTAAGCCACAAGACTTGGGGCTGGCAGCATCGGTTGGGATTAGTCAATTAAAAGTCTATCGTCGCTTACGAGTTGGCATCTTTTTTACAGGTGATGAACTACGAGAGCCTGATCAAATATTACATCCTGGGCAAATATATAACTCTAATCGTTATACGCTATGTGGATTATTGCAAAACCTTGGTTGTGACATTATTGATTTGGGCATAGTGGAAGATACACTGGAAGCGACTCGCAATGCGATGCAGAAAGCGGCTGAACAATCTGACTTAGTTATGACAAGTGGTGGTGTTTCCGTTGGTGAAGAAGATTATGTGCGTATTGCACTAGAGGAGCTGGGTCAACTAGAACTATGGCGTATTAATATTAAACCTGGCAAACCCTTAGCGTTTGGAAAAATAGGCGACACACCCTTTTTGGGAATGCCAGGCAACCCTGTGTCCGTATTTGCCACCTTTTGTATCTTTGCGCATCCCTATATCCAGAAAAAATCAGGTGCAACGGATGTAATGCCCAATAGCTTTATGGTATCCGCAGGATTTGAATGGAAAAAGAAAGGCTATCGCTGTGAGTATGTGAGGGCGCGTATTGAAAAGGATGCATCGGGCAATTCATCCATTACACTATTTCCCCATCAAGGCTCTGGTGTATTAACCTCTACAAGCTGGGCAAATGGATTGGCTGTTATCCCGCCTGATAGGGTAGTGAACAAGGGGGAGTTAGTAGAGTTTATTCCATATAGTGAGATGACGATTTAGAGGAAAAAGCTGAAATTTTAATTCATCAGATGATTAGGAAGTTTCAAGCAATATTGGTAAATTTATTGCTTGAAACATCCTAAAATACCTGCTTAAGAGAGTAACTTAATTTCTTTAAATTTCCTAAGAGGTTGTCCAAGAACGAGAACCGTAGCCAAAATCAGGCTACCAACTTCAGGTGGGACAAGTAACGTCATAGCAAATAACCCGCACCCTTCGACAAGCTCAAGGAACTAGCCCTTCGGTAGACTCAGGACACCGTTTCCTGAGCTTGTCGAAGGGTGCGGGTAAATAGCAGAAACATTAACGGTCCCACCTTAAACTGGTAGCCCAACATCACTTGAAATACACCGAAATTAAAATTTTACCTCTGTAATAATAGCCTGCAAACCTCTAGCTTGAAGCATCAACTGAACAGGTGGGCCGATGTAGCGACTAAGGTCTTCAATAAAGACTTGTTCAGTCGTTCCGATCTGTGCTATATCCGCTTCGGTTTGGCTTAGTAATAGTTTACGTCCGCCTTTGCTATCAATAGCATAGATGCGGAAGAAAGCTCCGCTATTTGGGATGATACGATTAAACTTCCAGCTTAAATTTAACTCATTTTTATTGCCTATGTGCAACTTAATAGGAGGTGATATAGCTTTGTCTCGATCGATGCGCCAACCATTAATTCCAGTACCTATGATAGGACCGCCTGTATTTTTTTGTGTACGTCCTCTTAGTTGCTGTGCTGTCTGAATATCATCAGTCGTGATGATCATATTGTCCAGATCTTTTGCTGTAGGTGTTGGAGCATTAGGAGGGGAAATATTAGCAACAGGTGGAGGAGCGGGTTCGGGTGCTCGTGGCGGGGGCGTTAGGGCAGATGTTCGTGCTACGGGTATCGGTGGTGTTGCTCTTGCAGGAGGTGGCGTATAGGCAGGAGCGGGCGCACCTAGATATTGCATTAATGCCGCATATTTTGGGGTTGAAAACTGTCCAGCGTAGTCGAGCATGGAGAAAAAGTTTTTCTTGGTGAGCTCGCCAATACCATAAAAATGCATTAATAAACCACCGCCATGCTCAGCCCATCCTGTTAGATAACGCTGATAAGCTTCTTGCATTCGCGGGTCTTTTTGTGCGCGCATAAACATATTAAGCACAGCTGGGTCTTTTATCGTATGCGGTGGGTCGTAGCGAATTAGATGCTGTCCTGCTTCATAGGCAAGTAGTTCCAACCCATATTTATCCGCTAGTTTTTTACTACTATCAACATACATTCCTAGGGTAAGATTAATTGCGCCTCCAGGATGACCTTTTTTAAGCACGCCACCGTGTAAAATTTCATTAAATAAACGTGACATACCGCCATCGGGGTCTTTTGTCCACTGTTTTACTTCAGGTCGATGCTCTAAGCGTGCAATATAATCGCCAAAATAAGGACCAATGGCATAGGCATCAACATATTTCCCGCAACCACCTGCTTCTTTCCATAAGGGGCAATCCAATGTTTCAGTACCAACCCAAGGAACGGCTGCCTGTGCGGATAATACGCATTTTACGCGATCCCGTTGCTTGCCAAATTCATTTTTCCAGATTCCACACATTTCAACGGTGCGCTTAGCATACCAATTAGTTGCCATTGAAACGCGGCGTTGATAGGCAGGTTTGTTGGTATAAGGAAAGTGCCATAATTTATCTGCTTTACGCGCTGCATAAGTGGTTCCAGGGAAAATAACATTCCACATTTCATTAGAGTATTCGACATAGACTTTTTGCTTTGGGCGTAGACGATTTTTAACCATGCGCGCATAACGACGGATATAGTCATCGCTTGCCTTATAGGGAACGCTTAACCAAGGCGTTGCATTAACCGCGTTAGCCAGATCAATCATACGTTCGGCTGGCACGCCTTTATTGCCAGAATAACGGGCAAATGAGGGGGTGGAGCGCTGATACCATTCTGTTGCATCATTACCGCGAGTATTTGACCATGTCATAAAGCGAATCGCTTGCAGGGGACCTAAACGGCGTAGGTAATCCTGATTGAAGATATGACGACGATAATTATGCTCATTCTTCTTTGGGATAATATGAATCTCGCGAATATAATTACTAGGATTAGTTGCGGTAATGGTTAAGCGTAAATTGCGTTTAGGGGAACGTAGATCAAATTCTATATGACCAGCGGCATGTTGCGCTATTCTTACATCACCTTCTATTTTTAGCGTTCCTTGACCTTTATAAAGCACCACATAACGTCCTAAGGGAAAATGGGCTGGTAGCTTCCATGTACTGGTAACTTGTGTGAAAACAGGGCTTTGCTGTGGGCTAGGTAACGATTTAACCCAGCCATTTTCATCCAGATCAAGAAGTTTCTGCTCGCGTGTATTAAACGAATTTTGTTGGGTGCAGTCTGGGTCAAGACCGCGTTTACTTTGCCAGTCAAAGCGGCAAGAAGTAAACCAGCCACGTGAAATTTTAAAAATATCAGTGAAAGGAACAGAAGAGGTTAGTTTGTCAAGACTACCGACATTAGTGCCTAAGCGAGGATTGGAGCTGTATTTGGCCGATACTGGTGGTATAATAAAGAAACAACAAACTAGTATAGTAATGAAATAAATTGATTTTTTTGTTAATTGATTAGGTAGGCAACCTAGCAACATTCTTCTCTCCTTAGATGCAGTGAACTGCCAGTATAGTAACATTAGATAATAATAGACGCTAACTAAAGACCTGCAAGCAGTTAAGAAAGTAAACTATTTAGGTCAGTTTGAGTTTAAAATCATTACCTTGGAGTATATATGGATGCAGAGGCATTAAATCGAATAAGTGAACTCAATGGTGTTGTTGGTGTTACTCTTGCTGATGCATATGGTGAGTTATTATTCACTAGCATAGATGATGAGGCATTAAATGAGTTTATTGCCTTTTTGCCAGGTATCACGCCTGTTATAGAGGATGGTCTTTCCTTAGGGAAGATTCATGGGGTCACATTAAAAGGATCCCATGAAAGTAATCTTGCGGTCTTTATTGGTTCCGAACAGTCTTTGACGGTGCAATCAGAAACACGCAGTTCTATACAGGCTTTGATGAAGCAGGTTAAAGAAATAATCTAGGAGTCAACATCACCAGATGAAATCTATTCTTAAGAAAATAGTTGCTTTAAGAGGTGTACATTATGCCTGTATTTATAACGCTGATAAGATACTAGCTAGCACTTTTCCTGAAAGTAATGAAGAGGGAATTGCAACGGTAACACAAGCGATAGAGCAAATGTTTTCAGCTTTGCAGGCCATTGGTAAGGCACATAACGAGGTTTATTTTTCGCTGGGCGAAATGCAACTTATTGGCTATCTTTTTCACGATGAGCATCTAGTCGTTTTATTGACCGATAGTAAGATAAATCTCCCCCTTATTCATATGGGGGTTAAATCAGCATCTGTCAAAATAAGAGCCTTATTATCAATAGAGAAATCACTTCAGACACCCGTTGTTGCGTCTGTTGTAGAAACCTCCCCTCCACCTGCAAAAGTCACCACAGCTATTCCACAAACACCACCTCCTCAGGAGACGGTACAAACGGTAGCAACAATTAGCCCAACACTACAAAGTGTGATGAATAATTTCAAAGAGTTATTAATAGATTATCTAGGGCCTGCAGCAATCTTTGTTTTTGATGACGGGGTTGATAGATGGCGCGAAAAGTATGTGCCAACGGAAGATACATTAATCCATCTGGCTGAAATATTGGCATTAGAACTTAATGCTGGCGATGAGCATAATGAGTTTATAGAAAAATCGAAAGCGTTCTTATAATAATTTAGGGAGTTTCTAGCAATTAAGTTAGGAACGTACACGGAATAACGTCCCGAAGTTCTAAAGCAGAATTTTTATTTCAGATGGGATGAACTCATGAGGCGCATAGTTACTCTACGCAACAAATGAGATCATCCAAGCTGGGATAAAAAGGCAAGTTAGCGATCGGGAAGTTGTTTCGTGCACGTTCCTTGCCCAGTTTGCTTGAACCCAAAAAGCGGACATACTATCTTTTTGCCTCTGCTTGAGACATCTTTAAGTGTTACCTAGCTCTGCTATGTGCCTCTTGGGATAATTCAAGCATAAACAAAAATCCTACCCAATACGGGAAACTTAATGACTTGAAACCTCCTTATGAAAAAAATACGAAATAAACTATTGTTAGCAATGTTATTAGTGACCATCCTGCCATTATTGATGGTAGGTAGCTATTCCCTTTATTCAACCACAAATAGCTTGCGCCAAAGCAGTCTTTCCAATCTTGAAAATAAGGTTTCATTAGTCGGTGAGCGAGTCACTAACTTTCTTGACAATATCTCCAGTGACTTGTTTTATTTGCGCGATTCCAGCGCGATTAACCTTTATCTATCAGGTCTTGAAGGCGATGAAGAATCTAGCCAATTATTATTAGATAATTTAGCCAGTAATTTACGGGTATTTTCTAATAAAAGAAAAATTTATCATCAGGTTCGTTTTATTAATAAAGATGGTATGGAAGTTGTACGCATTAATTATGATGGCAGTGGGGCTACGATATCCGCAAAAGATAAGTTGCAAAATAAAAAGGGTCGTTATTATTTTGATGATGCGATTAAGTTGAAAGAAAATGGATTAATGATTTCACCTCTGGATTTGAATCGTGAAAAAGGCAATATTGAGCTTCCTATCCGTCCCACTATCCGCTATGCAACGCCTGTTTTTAATGAAGCCAAAGAGTTACAAGGCATTATTATTCTGAACGTTCTAGCTAAAAAATTCCTTGCCATTATCGGCAGGGAAAACATGCCAAATGAGACCTTAGTATTTGTTAATAAAGAGGGCTATTACTACCAACATCCCGATGGGAATAAATCTTGGGGAAGTCAGCGTGATATGGATACGGGAGCTAATCTGTTTAAAGATAATCCCTTGATAGAAAAGAGTGTAGTTGTCGCAAAAAAGGCTGGGCATTTTGAAACAACTGATGAAATTGCCTCCTACAAACCTGTACAGCTTCATAATAACCTGCATCAACTAGGGGTAATTATTAATTTTGTACCTAAAAAAGTTGTTTTCGCACCTGTTTCACTCTTCTTATGGGTGTTTTTAGGCATTGCCTTATTTGCCCTACTTATCGCATTATTATTAGCAACCCTGCTTTCTTCTTCTGTTGCGCGTCCGCTAGTAACATTAAAGGATGAGGTTGAAAGGTTAGCAAAGGGCGATCTAGAATCCAGCATTGATGTTGAAACCAATGATGAAGTAGGAGACCTATCACATGCAGTTGAAAAGTTACGCCGTTCAATGCAAATTCTAATGAAGCGTGCAAAGTAGGCAACTTGATGGAAAAGCAACAGAGTCTTAGAAAGCAGTTTAATAGTGTCTTGATCTCTCTTTATTTATTGAGCTTATTGATAACGCTTCCCTTGGTTTACTATACGACCTCAAAGGAAGTTTATAATAATGCCAATAATGAATTGTCAATAGTAGTTGATATGGTGCAGTCAGTACGCACCTATATTAGAAAAGATGTGCGCCCAGAGCTATTAAAACAGAAAGTGTTACATGCCCCAGCGGTCTCATCAACCGTTGCGACACGGCATGTCGCGGGTCACTTTAGAAAGTTGCAACCTAAGTACTATATTAAGACCGCATCAGATAATCCGCTTAATCTCGATAATCGCCCACTGCCACTAGAGCAGGAAATACTGGAGTATTTCAGGAAAAACCGTGATCAAAAAGTAATAACTAGAGAAGGGGAGATACAAGGGCTACGCTATTTAGTCTCCTCACGCCCATCGATCAGCAAGCCTAATTGTAATTTATGCCACGCCACGCCTGAAACAGCCCCTGAAGCCATTGTGAAGGTTTATGGTAAAGACAGTGGTTATGGCTATAAAATTGGTGATGTAGTCGGTGTTAGTGTCGTTGGAGTACCGCTAAACGATATTACGGTTGTTGCGGTTAAGCGAGGCCTGATGTTGATTGGCTTGCTCACTTTTTTATTCACACTCGTCATGGTTATTATTAATTTACTGGTTAAGAAAAAAATACTTAATCCACTTGAAGAACTTAATAATGCATCTCAGGCGATGAGCCGAGGCGCACTTGATAGACCGATTGAACAACATAATAATGATGAAATTGGCGAATTAGCACATTCTATAGAATTGATGCGCCGTAGCCTGAAAGAAGTCATGGGACGTTTGAGGCGCTAATTGAATCATGTTTTTTTTACCTCCCTCATCGTTATTTTTGCTACCAACTTATAGCGGCATTGAGCATAGTTCAAAACAACCTCATTTTAGGTCATATCGTTACCCATAAGTATGATCACTAACTTCGTCAGTGGCTGTTTGACTGCTATTAGTGCAAAAATGCGGTGTTATTTTGGGCTACCAGTTTAAGGCGGGACAGTTCATGTTTCTACTATTCACCCGCCCCCTTCGACAAGCTCAGGAAGCGGTGTCTTGAGTCTACCGAAGGGCTCGTTCCCTGAGCTTGTCGAAGGGTGCGGGTTATTTGCTATGACTTTACTTGTCCCGCCTTAAGTTGCTAGCCTTATTTTGCATTTTTTAGAGCCCTATACAACAAGCCTCACAGAGTTGTACTTGTGGGTAACGATATGCACTATCCCCGCAAAAAATCCTCATGAAAACATTGCCCAACGGGTTCTAAAGCTATCATTTCATCAGCATCTCCTTTAATTGAAACCACCATATGCGGTGGTACAAATGCGCCCTCCCCCATTGCCTTGGGTGCTACAATTTGATTGGCAGCAGCCAGTTCTGGCGCAATTGCTTCGCGAAAGGCTTGGTAAGAATTGTAGTTTGTTCTCACTTTAGCAATTAGCGTATCAAATAACATAACCAGCTCGCGCGGTGGTGGATTGCTACGGCTGAATCCCATTGACTGGAAGATACCTGGTTTTGCCCATATAAGGAGTTCGGCTTGGGTATTAGCGACATCCCAAGTTTCCCGTCCTTCTCTGGGTACGGCTGTGTGAATAAAGTATTCAATCATATCGGCGGTATTCCATGGGCGAAAGGCTAGGCCACCGCCTGTTAGCTTTCGATGACTGAGTTTATCTTTGAGTGGTTGCAACCAGTCGGGTGCTTGTTCCATGAGTACTTGACGATTTTGTCCGCTGTTTTGCACATAGCCATCATTACCTGAACCGTAGTAGTCTAAATGTTTACCATTTTTCCAGAAGCTTTTACCTTCATTGATCATCGCTTTAAGCTGTGACCATTTTATTTTTCTAAAATTGGCTTCAATACCTGCTTTATTGAGTGGAACATTTAAACCAAGATTAAGCGCAAGGTGCATACCTGATTCTGAGCAATATACTTGTTCGGATTTACTATGTAGTTTATTAAGGTCTGAGCGACTGCCTGTTAGCGCACCGAGTACATGCGAGCCAAATTCAACCACCTTGTCCATATTATGCGTCATTAAATTATCATTGCCATTATAGTCAGGTGGAAATTTGGTGACTTTATTAAATAGCATCGACCAACTGCGGATATTATTAATATAAGCGCGTTGCTCAGCATG